>CAZKHH010000065.1:0-11060 GCA_964552485.1 uncultured Dehalococcoidales bacterium
CTTCTTATCGTGAGCGATGTACTCGGTCTCTGGGAGGCGTTCAAGCCCAAGTTCGTGAAGCGTTATGCAGAACTCGCCGACACCTCAGTCAAGGCGATTACACAGTACGTCGAAGATGTACGCGCAGGCAAGTTCCCGGAGGATAGTCACTGCTACAAGATGATAGAGGGTGAAGCCGACCGGCTGGACGCGCTCACGAGAGACCCGGAGATAACGTAAGCATCCGAGACAAGGAGAGACACAATGTCAGATTCGCAGCAACCCTGGAAGTCACAAAGCTGGTTTGTCAGCCCGTGGAATTTCCTCGACGAAGTAACGAAAGACTTCAATCCTCCCTCGAGGGTGAGGATACATGACGTCACTCTGCGTGACGGTGAGCAGCAGGCCGGTATCGTCTTTACAAAGGACGAGAAGGTACGCATCGCGGAGGAGCTCGCGGCAGCGGGCATCCACCGCATCGAGGCCGGCACTCCCGCCGTATCTCCGAACGACGAGGCAGCCATCAAGGAGATCGTTCGCCGCAAGCTCGGCCCGGAGATATTCGTACTCAGCCGCTGCATGATCGACGATGTCAAACGGGCGGTCGACTGCGGTGTCGACGGTGTGACCATCGAGATACCGTCGTCCGAGCATCTTGTCGAGCACTCCTACAAGTGGTCGATGGAAAAGGCGACAGACCTGTCCATCAAGGCCACCAGCTATGCGCACGAGCAGGGCCTGTACGTATCGTTCTTCCCTGTGGATGCCACGAGGTCAAACATCGACTGGTTTCTCAAGCTTATCCAGCGCGTCGCCGCCGAGGGACATATGGACGCCCTCGGACTGGTGGACACCTTCGGCGTGCTCTCGCCACACGGCGCGTCCTTCTACACGAAGACCATGCGCGAGAACATCGATAAGCCGCTTGAAGTCCATTTCCACAACAACTTCGGCATGGCGGTGGCCAATACCATCATGTCTGTCCTCGAGGGGGGTGAGGTCATACACTCCACCGTCACCGGCATCGGAGAGGGCGGCGGCAACTGCCCTATGATCGAGGCCGTCATGGCGCTGCGGATTCTCTACGGCATAGACGTCGGTCTCAAGTACGAGAGGCTGAATGACCTCTCCACACTCATCTACGACCTTGCAGGGAAAGGGCCGAACAGGCCATTCGTCGGCGAGGAATCGTACGACGTGGAGTCCGGCATGGTCGTGAGCTGGCACCGCAACAGCCGAGCGGCATATCCGACCGAGACCGTGCCGATCGACCCGGCGTTCATCGGACACCGCGGTCCACGCTACGTCATGGGCAAGAAGAGCGGCATCGACTCTGTCTGGATATGGGCCGACCGGCTCAACATCGAGCTCGACACGGACCAGGCGCAGGAGGTGCTGCGCCGCGTCAAGGCGGAATCGCACGACCGTAAGAGCGAGCTTGACGAGGCAGACTTTGCCGCTATCGCGGCAGCCGTCAAGTCCGGAGAGTCAGCCAATGCTTAAGATAGACCGCGAGATGCTCGGTCGCCCACTCAGGGTGGACGAGCCCATTGAAGAACTCGGCATCAGCTCGTACGACCGGCTTCGCGACGCGATAAAGGCCGGAGACACAGACACAGCGCTCAAACTTGTCGACTACATCCAGGTCGAAGGCAAAGGGCTGCACGATGTATATGGCGACTGGGTCTACTCGATGCTCACATGGATAGCGGACAACTACGGTGAAGAGAAGCTCCTCGACGTACTCGCCTACAGCAAAGACAAGATAAGCGCGGTGTTCCTGGACCAGATGAAGAAGCTCAAGACGAAGAAGGAAGTGGTGCAATGGTACACGGAGCAGATGCGCGCCCACCGGTCGGGTCCGAATGAGTCCGGCACGATTACCGTGCGCGAGGAACCCGAGCGGTTCGTTATCTCCTGTGATCCGTGCGGCGCAGGCGGAAGGATGCGGCGCGGGAGCCCGGTCGACGGGACCGGTCCGCGCGACCAGGAACCATTTGAGTTCGGAACGACCTGCAAGGCATATCCGTGGTCGTGGGGCAAAGAGAACGTCTCCTACTACTGTCTCCACTGCTCGGTCTGGCATGAGCTTATCCCGATGATGACCTCGGGCGTGCCGACGAGGCTGGTGGCGGAATACGACCCCGATGATCCCGGAAAGCCATGCACTCTGTACTTCTACAAGGACCCGAAAGACATACCGGAGGAATACTACACGCGCATGGGGCTGAAGAAGCCCGCGCCAGGCGAGCCGGCAGAGCCGCTCTAGACGGCGAATGGCTCGCGGTTAGTAAAGGGGGCACGCGAACGCGTGCCCCCTTGCTTATCGTGATTCCAACCTGTCTTCATGCCAGCCAACCGGGCATATCCGGCCGTCGTACAAGACCGCACGCATAGTTGCAGTCGGAAGGTCGCAGGCGAACCATTGACACCAGACTGCCCTTCTGCAACTATCCATACAGAATGCAACGCAGGCTCGGCCTCCGGGGAAGAACCGGGCAGCCACTCACAAGAACCATGGGTATACATGTCCTGAAAGGACGGTGCGAGCCGACAGGAGAGTCTATGACCTAGAGCATCCCACAAAAGGTTGGTTCACAAGCCAGTGTACAGTACGAAGGAGATAATCGATTGAGAAGGTTTCTAGCAACACTCGTCCCCGTGTTTCTCTGCGTGTCTTTGCTTGCCGGTACGGGGTGTTCGCCTCAGGAGGCATCGCCAGCCCCCGATGAACAGGAAGATGGAACTGTTTCAAGTCCGTCCGACGACGTCATCGAGTGGATTGGCCAGTCTCATGCCGGCGGCATAACGGCACAGCATTACTCGCTCAAAAGGGTCGCCGAAAGAATTAACGCGGTGTCCGGCGGCCGTCTGAACATGACCGTGGAAATTGGCGGAGGAATCGCCCCCTCAACTGAGGAATGGCCGGCGGTGGACAACGGCACGCTGGATTTCGCTGTAAGCTGCTGGATGTTTCTCCGTGACAGGCATCCCTCAGCTGCCCTGTTCACAATGGTCTCAGGGGGCATGTCCCCGATGGAGACCATGGGATGGGTAAATGACGGCGGCGGATTTGAGTTCGCCCAGGAGATGCTCAACGACACAAACCTTGATGTGTATGTAGTCCCGAATGGCGGCTGGATGGGCACTCCCGAGATATTCACGTCCACCAAGGACCCGGTGACAACTTTCGACGGCCTGACATTGCGCGGCGCAGGTGATGGCGCCGAAATACTGGCGATGCTCGGCGCGAGCTCCGTATTCATTCCACCTGGAGAGGTATACGAGGCATTGGAGCGTGGTGTCATTGACGGCTACGAAATATCGAACCCCACGCTTGACTGGGAGTTCGGAATGGCTGAAGCAGCAGACTATGTCTATCTGTCGCCTGCACGCCAGCCCTATGAATACAACCCGTTCATCGTAAACAGGGACCGCTGGGAAGAGCTACCCGATGACCTGAAAGAGATAGTCATCGAGGTCAACCAGGGCGAGACCATAAGGGCTTACACTGAACTACTCTCAAGCGACATCGTCGCTCTAGAGAACTTCCGCGCTGCCGGCGTCAACGTAGTTGAGCTGCCAGCTGACCTTCAGGAACAGTTTGCGACTGCGGCTCGCGAATTCTACGATAACAAGGCAGAGAACGAAGAGTTCAGCGGGAGAGTGCTCGAATCCTACTGGAACTACATGGACGCAATCCGGGCAACCTGGGAGCGCGTATAACTCCCCGCGGTATTCAGCCATAGTTCGCAACGCTGAATTGCAGGGTCGCTTCGGCCTATCAAAGCGCCGGGGCGACCCTCTTCTATCATGTGCCGGGTTGGAACAGTGCTGTGGACGAGGCGACAAGTGTATTCCCGCCGTCAATAATGGACCGCCGGTTGCGGGGACCGTACACTATGTCCGGTATCGGTCGGTACGCAGCCTGATTCCGGGTTCGCGTATCACACATTTGCAACTGCAATGACAAACGCGTCACCGAGCATACGACGAAGCCCTGTATTCTACGGCTACATCATCGTTGCCATGGCATGCTTGGTCATGGCTGTCACAACCGGTGCCTTGTTCAGCTTCAGCGTGTTCTTCGCTCCGCTGCAAGCGGAATTCGGCTGGAGTCGGGCGGTGACCTCGGGCGCATTCGCCTCCTACATGATCATGCAGGGACTCCTGTCCATCGCCGCAGGCAGACTCAACGACCGGTTCGGTCCTCGCGTGATACTCAGCGTCTGCAGCCTTCTCTCCGGCGCGGGATTCATCCTTGCGTCCAGGATCGATGCTGTGTGGCAGCTCTACCTTTTGTACGGCCTGCTCGTTGCAGCGGGCGCCAGCGGCGCTCCCGTGCCGCTCATGTCAACGGTCGTTCGCTGGTTCAAGGCACGGCGCGGCATGATGACGGGCATCGTCATGGCTGGAGTCGGCGTAGGCACGATGCTGATGCCTCCCCTGGCGACGTGGCTCATTGAGACATTCTCCTGGCGCACGTCATTCGTGGTCGTCGGACTCATGCTGATGGTGATAACCCTGGGCGCGGCACAGTTCCTGCGACGCGACCCGTCACAGCTTGGGCTGCGGCCCCTGGGCAGCACACCGACTTCGGACAGCTCTTATCCGGTGATGGATCACCAGTTCTCTGACGCCATTCGGACAAGACAGGCATGGCTACTCGCGGGTGCGTTCGTGTGTTTCGGTTTCACCGTCCACACCGTCACCGTACACGTGGTCGTCCATGCGATAGACCTCGGCATGCCCGCCACAGCCGCGGCGACAGTCATGACGGCGACGGGAGCCCTGGGCGTTGCAGGAAGAATCGGCATCGGCAGCCTGGCCGACAGGCTCGGCTCGAAACGTCTGATGGTCGCCCTGTTCGGCACGCTATCACTGACGATGTTCTGGCTTGCATTCATGCGGGAACCATGGGCTGTCTTTGCATTCGCCTTCATCTTCGGCTTCACATTCGGGGGCATAGTGCCACTCAACTCGCACTTCGTCGCAGACCTGTTCGGAACTCGCGCGCACGGCGCGATACTCGGCACAATCGGCTTCAGCGTCGGGCTGGGAGCCGCAATCGGTCCGGTATTCACAGGATATTGCTATGACATGCTCGGAAGCTACGATATGCCGTTCGTCGTGTGCGGAGCCCTGGCAGCCACGGCAGCCCTGCTGGTCGCTGCCATTCACCGGCCAACTCAGAAACAACCCCCTGGCCCCGTCCACATGGACCACAAACTGCATACATCTGAACCACCCTTCCCCACGACGTTATAGACGCTGACGGCCTCCCTGCCGTAGCCGTGGACTTCCGCGCCCATCCCAATCTTCATCGGACGTCGGATTTCGCACCGGCGCCGCGAAACTCGACCACCTCGTGACTCACGGCTTTTGCCTGTCAAGCTCTGGCACAGGTCGTTCTCCCGCTGTATAGTAGGAGGCTGCGGGCTGCCGCGCCAACCAGACAGGGTTGGAGTCGCATGCCCCTTCACCACCTGTTATCCCGACAACTCCAGGAGACAGGCAGCCATGTGTCAAGAGGAGGACTCAGCATGAAGAAAGTAGCCCAGGGACCATTAACGTCATTCTATCCCTTGCCGACATTGCTCGTCGGCGCCATGGTGGACGGCAAGCCAAACGTCATGACGGCGGTGTATGGCGGCCTTGCCAACGGCAAACCGCCGATGCTATCGGTCGGGATCGTGCGCACGCGGCACACGTGGAAGGCCATCAAGGTGGGCGCGTCCTTCTCGATAAACATTCCGTCGGCCTCGCAGGCGAAGCAGATCGACTATTGCGGCCTCGAGTCCGGCGCCAACGTTGATAAGATTGCGAAGTGCGGCTTCACCGTGTTCTACGGTGACCTCGAGACCGCGCCGCTCATCGAGGAGTGTCCCATAAACCTTGAATGCGTGGCAGCGCACATCCTCGACTTTGACATGCACTCGCTGGTGGTGGCGGACATCAAGCAGACTCACGTCTCGGAGGATTGTCTCACCGACGAGAAGCTGGACCTCGCCAAGGTCGACCCGATGCTCTTCCTAACCGCCCCGGTCCGCAAGTACTTCAGGGTCGGCGAGGCGCTCGGAGACGCGTTCAAGATGGGCCTCGATCTGAAGGAGTAGCGGTTGCTGATTCCAACCGTGCTCAGGACTGCGGCATACGGAACTGCAGGCGCAGTACTGCGATTTTGCCTTCACATCCATGGCAATACCCCATCCTTCGCCTAGACCATCTCAGGATGTGACTGCCCCTGCCAAGTTGCGACGGACTGATGGCACTGTAGAGACCGGACCCTGCTACCCCACTATGGCCTTGATCTCGAGGAAGCTTTCGAATCCGGCGGCACCGCCCTCCCGGCCATTGCCTGACTGCTTGTAGCCTCCGAAAGGTGCTCCGGGGTCGCCGGATGGGTTGTTGATCTCTATATACCCGGCGCGCAGGCGTGAGGCGACCCTGCGGGCGCGCTCCACGGAGCCGGACTGTACGTAGGCCGCGAGTCCATAAGGCGTATCATTGGCGATTCGGACCGCCTCGTCTTCGTCGTCGTAGCCGATTATCGAGAGGACAGGTCCGAATATCTCCTCACGAGCGATGGTGGCCTCATTGGAGACGCGGGCGAACACCGTTGGCTGCACGAACCAGCCCCTGGTCAATCCCGATGGCCGTTCTGGACCTCCACAAACCAGCTCGCAGCCTTCCTCGATGCCTTTTCGTATCAGCGAGATAACCTTGTCGTACTGACCATGGTACGCAATCGGCCCGTTGTCAACGTCGGACGTCGGGTCGTCCGTCGTCAGCTCCGCCGCGGTGTCCCTCGAGATGCGGATTGCATCCTCCATGCGACTGTTCGGCACGAGCATCCGGCTCGGGGCGTCACACGACTGCCCGACGTTGTTCATACACAGGCGCGTACCGGCACGGACGGCCGATTCAAAATCAGCATCGTCCAAGATGATGTTCGGGGACTTGCCCCCGAGCTCGAGTGTCACCCGCTTGATGGTCGGCGCCGCTTTATGGGAGACATCGACACCCGCGCGGGTTGAGCCGGTGAATGAGACCATGTCCACGCCGGGGTGCGCGGCCATGTATGCCCCGATCTCCGGCCCCGTGCCATCAACAAGGTTGAACACGCCCGCGGGCACTCCTGCCTCATGCAGAATCTCAGCGAATATGTGAGCCGACAGCGGCGCCACCTCAGATGGCTTGAGCACACAGGTGCAGCCAGTGGCCAACACCAGCGCCACTTTAGCGGCGATCTGGTTCATCGGCCAGTTCCAGGGCGTTATGAGTGCGCACACGCCGATCGGCTCGCGCACGATCATGTTACCTGCTTCCGTGGTCGTCTCGAAGGCAAACGTCGTCAGAGCATCGCGCGCCGATTGCAGCTGTCCAAGGCCCGCTGGAACCTGTTGATTGACAGCCATGCGCCGTGATGCGCCCATCTCTGCGGTCATCACCGAGGCAAGTTCGTCCGCGCGCGCCCTGTAGTCACTTATGACCGCATCCAGCAGCGACAGTCGCTGCTCGCGCGACCACTGCGAATACTTCGTGAACGCAGCACGGGCTGCGGCTACAGCCAGGTCCACGTCCTCATGCGTAGCCTGGAGCACCTGCCCAGCCAGGGTTCCGGTCGCGGGATTCTCCACCTCGATGACCTGTCGATGCCCGGCCGGCCGTATCCATTCACCGTTGATGTAGAACCGGGTGTTGTCTCGCATGTTAAGGTGCGTCCTTTCAGAATTGACCGATGTAATAGAGTGCGGGCCTCAGCGCAGATGCTCGAACTCAGTCGAGATACGCTTTCACCAGGACAGTAAGCTCTTCAATCTCATTCTCTTTCGTTTTCACCTGGCGCTCGAAAAAGTCGAGGCACACTTCGCACCCATCGGCATCGTTCTCGTAGAACTCCTTGATATGCCAAAGCGCACGCGATTCTTCAACAAGTCGACTCATGAGATTGTAGGCGTGATTGTCAAGCATGCTACCGCCTCCCCCCAACCTTCTTCTCCTATACGATAGCACGCACAAAGATATGATGCGGCTTCTGCCTCTGCCTGAGATTGATATTTGACAGCCATGCCAGTCTTATGCGATTATATGACTGAGCGCATCAATCAAAGCTGGACTCTAACCCGAGTTCAAGGTACCGCGAAAGCGGGAAACGGACAAAGGCGAAGACACGAAGCGGAGGTTGATGCGCTCGTTTCTTTTCTTGAGAGTCATGCCTTCCGGCATTCGGCACTCTGCGATGGGCCGGTGCTCTTTCGCCCGGCCTTTTGAACGATCCGGGGCAGCCTGCACACAAGGGGTGTCGTGGTTCACCCCGTCTCCCGCAGGCGAATCGTTTATTCCCGCACGCATTGATGAGACCGAATGCGACAGAACTCAGGAGGCCAATCACGGCCCCTGAGGTCACGACCTTACAACCTGGATACCAAGACGCACAGTGATTCAAAGCGTGCAGCATGCCCTTTGCGGTATTGCCGGTTTTCTTTCCTCACCGACACAGGAGGTTCAGAGCCTATCCTGCCAACCGCCGCACTGCACTAATCCTTTTTGTCGAACTTTGTAGACGAAGGAACGATGCGAAGCAGCGCGGACCTTGTCATACTTTCACCATAGCCGGGGTGAGAGGTGGAGCGTCCGCCAAGCGGTGAAGCCTCCGTGGGTTACCGTTCTGCCGAGTCGTCCCCGGTTTATATAGCGGGGTTGCCCGTTTCGGGTGTGCGCTGTGACGACGTAGAAGCTGGGTGGGACATTGCACCCGGAAAGAGCAACCCTGTGAAACGAAGGCGGCCCGCACCTCGAAGCGGCTAGAGCTTCCTGGAGGGCCGCTTTCTGCTCCCAGGTACCGGAGGGGCTTCCGGTATCCGTCATGTCCAGCCTACGGCTTCTTCTCATCACGTCTGCGCGGAATCTCAATATCCAGAAGCCCTTTTTGCGCGGCGTATGCTGCTATCTGCGCACGGTTTCGCAGGTCCAGTTTTCCGAGGATGTGAGCGACATGGGATTTGACGGTGTATTCAGATACAGATAACTCACGTGCCATTTCGGAGGTGTTCAAACCCCGGGCAACCAGGGCCACGACCTGTCTTTCGCGGATACTGAGTGGGCAGGGAGATTCTGTCGATGGCGGTCGTGCCGTCAGGTTTCCCACTTTCGAGGAGACAACAATCGTTCCCTCCAGTACCAGGTCCAATGACTTGAGAAACTGCTCGGACGACTCATCGTAAGAAAGATAACCCCTCACGCCGGCCTGTAGAAGAGAGGCCGCCAACGAACCATCCCACTCGGGATCAGCCAGCACCACGATATTGTCACAATGACGCTTCACCTGTGCTATCCGGGACACGTCGTGCTGGACTGCGGAATAGTCGATGAGAATAATGTCCGGACAGGATTCCGAGACAGCGTCGGTCATCTCAGCGATAGTGGGCAACTCCCTGACATCGCTGTATCCGGCATTCTTCAACGTCGCGACAAGCCCCGCAGAGGTCAGCGGGGAGGGGCAGCAGATTACAACTGAGCGGCGATTTGTCATGTCGTCCATTATGTCACACACATCAACACCTGCTGAAGCTTGTCCCGCATGCCGCGGCGTCTCGCATTGCCGCAGGTTTCCGGGCTCGCCTAAGACTGAAGCACGGCTGACTGCCCATTGAAAACACTGCTCTCGAACGCGTACATTTGCATGTCGCACTATTTGCGGCATCCAGACACTTCAGGAGGCGTATATATGACACGTAGTCTCGTAACGGGCGGCTTCGGCTTCATCGGCCGATTTCTCACGCAGCAATTACTCGATTCCGGCGACACCGTGATGCTGCTGGACGTGGCCAGGGACGACAGGTTCCTTGACAGTCTCAAGGGTGACGTCC
This sequence comes from uncultured Dehalococcoidales bacterium, assembly GCA_964552485.1. GTDB lineage: Bacteria > Chloroflexota > Dehalococcoidia > GIF9 > AB-539-J10 > SKVJ01. Next base: position 9,852 of record CAZKHH010000065.1, read on the forward strand.
AGGCCGTCCGCGGCTCCGTGGCCAACTGGGCCGACGTCATGGAAGCGTTCATGACCTTCAAGCCGGACCGCGTCTTTCATTCCGGTGCGCTGCTTCCGCCGGCAAGCGAGGGTTCACCCTACACGTCTTTCCAGGTGAATATCGCCGGAACGTTCAATATCCTCGAAGCCGCCCGGCTGTGCGCCGTCAAGCAGGTCGTCTACGCGAGCAGCGTCGCGTCGTACGGTCCTGACGCTCCGTCCGACCTCGTGCCCAACGAGTTTGCGCAGCATCCAACCGGGTTCTACGGCGTGAGCAAGGTATGCAGCGAGCGCATGGGCGAGTACTACTGGCGTAAGTACGGTCTCGATTTCAGGGCCGTTCGCTTCCCGCCCATCTTCGGCCCGGGCCGCGCCGCGTCGTCGGGATGGACCGCGTACACCTCGCTCGCGATAGAGGAGCCCGCCCGCGGACAGCCCTACGCGTTGAAGGTCGAACCGGAGACAGCCACGGGAATCCTGTACGTGCGTGACGCGGCGCGCAGCCTCATCGATATCTCGAACGGTGACGACTCACGTCTGACCAGTCGCGCCTACAATGTCCACGGCTATGTCGTCACCGCGCAGGAGCTTGCCGGCGCCGTGAAGAAGGAGATGCCGGAGGCGGACGTCTCGTTTGAGCCCGATGCGCAGGTGACGGCGTTCGTGAAATCGATCCCGCGCCAGCTAGACGACAGTCTGGCGAAGGCCGACTGGGACTGGCAGCCGCGGTTTTCGCTCGATGACGCTGTGACTGATTTCGTCGCGACCGTCAGAGGCACGCGCTGAGGCACTGCAGGCGGCAGTCTGCTAGGATAGCGTTACAGAGCGACGACTGAGAGAGGAGGAGACAATGGCGATTTTCAAGAACGTTGATGACATCGAGGCCGTCTCGTACGGCAACGGAGCATACAAGCGGAAGGTCTTCGCGAAGGAAGACGGCGCACCCAATTTTGCGATGCGCATCTTCGACGTCGAGCCGGGCGGAGCCAGCTCGCACCATTCACATGACTGGGAACACGAGGTGCTCATCCTCCAGGGCTACGGCGTGCTGAAAACGGAACAAGGCGATACCCCGTTCACCGAGGGCATGGCCATAATGGTCCCGCCGGACGAAGTGCACCAGTTCCAGAACACCGGTACGGAAAAGCTGCGGTTCGCATGCATGGTCCCGCTTCGCGGCGAGGAATAG
>CAZKHH010000066.1:0-10578 GCA_964552485.1 uncultured Dehalococcoidales bacterium
TCTCGCGCTCTGCGCGACCCGGCGAGGGCCTCGCCTTCTGCTGCACAGCGCCTCCGGTTTCTTCGGACACAGAGCGCTGCAAGGCAAAAGGCGCACGCCGTCTATGACGGCGTGCGCCTTCGTTCCAACGTGCAAGATGCGAATGTTACTTAACTTCGACGGTGGCGCCGGCAGCTTCAAGCTTGGACTTGACGGTGGCCGACTCATCTTTCGAGATGCCTTCCTTGATGTTCTGGGGAACGCTCTCGACGAGGTCCTTGGCCTGCTTAAGGCCGAGGTCGCTGACCTCGCGGACTGCCTTAATGACCTCAATCTTCTTCTCACCGACGGCCTTGAGGACAACCGTGAACTCGGTCTTCTCTTCTTCCTCTTCGGCTGGCTCTGCGGCACCGGCTGCTGCGCCGGCGGCAGGTGCGGCGGCTGCAACTGGTGCAGCGCTGACACCGAACTCTTCTTCCAGCGCTTTCACGAGATCGGAAAGCTCCATGACGGTCATACCCTTAACGGCGGCAATTATCTCGTCGACGCCCAGGGTGCCGGCGTCTTTCTTGGCCTTTGACTTGGTGGCCTTCTTCTCCTCAGCGGGAGCCTCTTCGGCAGTGGCGGTCTGTGTCTCTTCAGCGGTCATTCAATACCTCCTTGACTACTGGGCAAGCGAGTCTGCTCTCGCCTGAAGTACATTACGCAATCCCTGCAGCGGCCATGACACAGCGCGGTGGAACCGGGAAACCGGCGCCTGCAACTGCGCGGCGAGCTGCGCTATGAGCACATCACGCGGCGGTATATCGGCCAGCGCCCACACATCGTTGGTGTTCAACACACGAGTGCCGAATACTCCGCCGAGGACCTGTCCGGCCGCACCTTTGCCGCGGAACTGCTGACGAAGCGCCTTGGCGGCCTGCACCGGGTCCTTCGCAAACGCAAGGGCAACCGGCCCCTCAACGATCTGCATCACCTCTGGACGGTTCGTGTCCTCGGACGCAATACGAACGAGAGTGTTCTTGACGATGTGATATTCGACCCCGCTGTCATCAAGTGCCCATCGCGTTTTGGCGAGCGCCTGTGCACTCGTTCCCTGATACGATGTGGCGACGACAAACTCGTTGTCGGCCAGATTCCGGGCCAGCTTGTCTATTGCTATCTTCTTATTCTCTCTGAGCATTACCTCACCCGAAAAAAAAGCCCTGTGCCAATGACACAGGGTTGATTCACCCATCTGCCTCGGCAGGCTCTCTTTAAGCCCTTCGCGGGCACCTGCGGTCACTGGCGACTTGTATTCTAACAGAAACCGGACTATTCGGCCAGAGCCATCGCCGCCTTGAGGTCAAGCCGGATGCCAGGCCCCATGGTCGAAGAAAGCGTGATGCTCCGTATGTACTGGCCCTTCGCACCACTCGGCTTTGCCTTGACTACCGCATCGATAACCGCTGCGAGATTCTCGTGAATCCTCTCGGGCTCGAAGCTCACCTTGCCGATAGGCATGTGAATGATGGCGGTCCTGTCAAGGCGGTATTCGGCCCGCCCCTTGCGGGCTTCTGAGATGGCGCGAGGAAGGTCTTCAGCCTGCACCACCGTGCCTGACTTGGGGTTGGGCATAAGGCCACGGCGACCCAGAATCTTACCGAGCTTGGCCACCTTGGGCATCATATCAGGCGTCGCCATGGCGACATCGAACTCCAGCCAGCCATCCTCGATCTGTTTGACGAGGTCCTCTGTGCCCACGTAGTCCGCACCCGCATCCATGGCGGTCTTGCCTGCGGGTCCCTGTGCGAAGACGAGAACGCGGACCTCTTTGCCGAGACCGCCGGGAAGAAGCGCCACTCCCCGGACCTGCTGATCAGCGCTCCGTGGGTTCAAGCCCATCTTCATGTGCAGTTCGACTGTTTCATCGAACGCCACATAGGACGCCTTTTTGACGGCGTCGATAGCCTCGTCCGGCGCGTAGAGCTTATCGGTCTCTACGGCGGCAACTGCCTGCCTATATTTCTTGCCGTGAACTGTCATTTCTCAGATGCTCCGTTACTAAACGATTGGTGCGGTCAGTCCTGCACATTTACACCCATGCTGCGGGCAGTGCCGGCAACGATGGCTGCAGCAGCGTCTTCGCTGCGTGCGTTAAGGTCCTTCATCTTGGTGCGTGCAACCTCATACAACTGGTCGTGCGTGAGCGTGCCCGCCCCAACGCGACGGGGCTGACCGGAGCCCTTGTCGATACCGAGGGTGCGGCGTATGAGGTCCGACACCGGAGGCTGCTTGGTAACGAACGTAAAGGTCCGGTCGTGATAAACCGTAATCTCAGCGGGGATGATGAATCCCTCCTGGGATGCGGTCCGTTCGTTGTATTCCTTGCAGAACCCCATGATGTTCACGCCGTGCTGGCCAAGCGCCGGCCCGATCGGCGGAGCGGGCGTGGCCTTACCGGCCTGAATCTGAAGTTTGATTACGGCTGTAACCCTCTTTGCCATGGCTACAATCTCTCCACGGAGAGGAAGTCGAGCTCAACTGGCGTCTCTCTACCGAACAGCGAAAGCGCAACTATAGCTTTCCCTTTCTCGGCGTTGACTTCCTCTACCTTACCAATAAAATCGATGAATGGTCCGCTCGTTACACGGACGCTGTCGCCCTTCTTGAAGGCCACCTTGACCTCCGTAGGCGACTCGGTCATCCGGTCCAGTATGGCGTCGACTTCAGACTGAACCATAGGCGTCGGTCTCACACCGGCGCTGACAAAGCCTGCGACACCTGGGGTGTTACGCACAACGTCCCAGCTCTCCTCATCCAGGTCCATCTTGACCATGATGTAGCCGGGGAACGCCTTGCGTGTAACAGTTCGTCTCTTTCCGCCGCGAATCTCAATCTCGTTCGTAATCGGAACAACAACGTCAAAGATCTTGTCTCCGGCGTCCATGTACTTAACGCGCTGATCAAGGTTGCGCTTGGCGCGGTCTTCCCGTCCGGACGAGACGTAGAGCAGGTACCAGTGTCCGTTTGCCATGAGTCCTAACTACCACCCAGCAGAAGCAACCCAACAAGCCGCGTGAACACCATATCAAGCCCAGCGAGCAAGGCGCCCACAACGACGCACACGCCGGCTACCATGATGCTCAACCGTATCGCTTCCCTGCGGGACGGCCAGTGAGCACGCCTCAGCTCGTTGACCGCCTCGATGAAGAACCGGAACCTTGATGGCTTCTTCGTCGTCACCGGAGCAGCCTTGGCCGGCTTTGGCTTCTTAGTCTCTTGCGCAGGAGGCGGGGTAGCCTTTGCGGCGACCGCCGCCTGCTCTTCTTTCTTCGCCTCTGCAGCCTGGCCAGGCTGTGCTTGTCCCGGCGTGCGTTTCTGCTGAGACTTGCGTTTCTTGCTCTTGCCTGCCATAGCTACTTCGTCTCTCGGTGCGGCGTATGTGCACGGCACCTCGAACAGAACTTATTTATCTCAATCCGCTGCGTATCGTTCTTCTTGTTCTTCTCGGTCGTGTAGTTCCGCTCCTGGCACTGCGTACAGGCCAAGTGAATCACGAGACGCTGCTCACCCTTTTTTGCCATCTACTTCAATACCTTTGTAATGACACCGGCGCCAACGGTTCGCCCGCCCTCACGCACTGCGAAGCGAAGACCTTCTTCCATGACTACCGGAACCATTGTCTTGATTGTCATACTCTGCAGGCTGTCGCCGGGCATCGCCATCTCAACGCCCTCAGGCAGGATGATTTCGCCTGTCACGTCGGTCGTGTGGATGAAGAACTGCGGCTTGTATCCCGTGAAGAACGGGGTATGACGGCCACCCTCTTCACGCTTCAGGATGTAAATCTCGGCAGAAGCCTCTGTGTGCGGGGTGACGCTTCCCGGCTTCGCCATGACCTGACCGCGCTCGATTTCCTCACGGTCGACACCGCGCAGCAATACGCCCACGGCGTCGCCAGCCTCGGTGCTCGTCAGGGTCTTGTGGAACATCTCCATGCTGATGGCGACCGTCTTGCGTGTCGGTTTGATACCGACAATCTCGACCTCTTCGCCGGCTTTCAGCACGCCGCGCTCCACACGGCCGGTTGCAACGGTGCCACGGCCTTTGATGCTGAATACGTCCTCGACGGGCATCAGGAACGGCTTATCACGGTCCCTGACGGGCGTCGGGAAGTAGTCGTCCATGGCCTGCATGAGCTTGTGAATCTTGCCGCACCACTCGCACTCGGGCTGACCGCAGCCGCACTCGAGCGCTTTGAGAGCGCTCACCTGTACGACCGGGAGATCGTCGCCCGGGAAGCCGTTCTGCGAAAGCAACTCACGCACCTCGACTTCGACGAGCTCGAGAAGCTCAGGGTCGTCCATCATGTCGACCTTATTGAGGGCGACAATCATCGCCGGAACCTCAACCTGGTGCGCCAGGAGGATGTGCTCGCGTGTCTGGGGCATCGGGCCGTCATCGGCCGCGACAACCAGGATTGCGCCGTCCATCTGGGCAGCACCGGTAATCATATTCTTGATGTAGTCGGCGTGTCCGGGACAGTCAACATGACAGTAGTGGCGTTTCGCAGTTTCGTACTCGAGATGCGCAATCGCTATCGTAACGCCGCGGGCCTTCTCTTCCGGAGCGTTGTCGATTGAATCGAAAGCACGAAACTGGTTGTAGTCGCTGCTCGCACTCTTAGAGAGCACCAGTGTCATAGCGGCTGTCAGCGTTGTCTTACCATGATCAACGTGGCCGATCGTGCCAACATTCAGATGTTCTTTTGACCGCTCAAAGGTCTTCTTTGCCATTTTATCGATAACCTCCTTAACTACCTGAAGAGAAAGCCCACAACCAGATTCGAACTGGTGACCCCGTTCTTACCAAGAACGTGCTCTGCCGACTGAGCTATGTGGGCCTGTGCAACCTGCTGATGGTGGAGGGGGCAGGATTCGAACCTGCGTAGCCCAACGGGCGGCAATTTTACAGACTGCTCCGATTAACCACTCCGGCACCCCTCCCGAGTGCGTAAGTTTATCACAAGCCACTAGCCAAGTCCACGTAGCCCGAGAGGGGATTCGAACCCACTAACCTACCGATTACAAGTCGGTTGCGCTGCCATTGCGCCACTCGGGCAAGCCCCTGGCACGAGCCACAGTAGTATAGGGTTCTCGTACGTAGGGTGTCAACGTACGTTCGACCTGCCGTACAATGGCGGCACGCCATTCGCCTTTACACGCAACGCTTTGATTTCGGGCCTGCCCTGTACTACTATCTTATACCTGTAAGAGGGACAAAGGAGGTGCAGTATGGCAACCACGGTATTCCAGATTCCAACCAAACTGTTATTCGGCGTCGGCACGGTCGAGAAGGTCGGCAAGGAAGCCGCACTTCTCGGTAAGAAGGCGCTCGTAGTTATCGGCGGCTCCAGCGCGAAAAAGACGGGGCTGCTCGACCGGGTGACGAACGACCTCAAGGCCAACGGCGTTGATGTGACCGTTTTCGAGGGCATTACGCCCAACCCCAAGGCGAGCGACGTCGATGCCGCCGGGAAGATGGCGGCAGAGAATAACGTCGACCTCATCATCGGTCTCGGCGGCGGAAGCGTCATGGACGCGTCCAAGGCCATCCGGCTCGCCTACTCAAGCGGACAGCCGGTGTTCGACTTCTACCGCGGGACCGCAGACCCCAAAGCAGTAACGCCCAGGGCCAACCTGATGATCGTCGCGACGATGGCGGCCACCGGCTCAGAGTTCAACAACTTCTCCGTGGTCACCGAATGGGAGAGCCACGAGAAACGCGCCATCGCGCCTCCCATCTTCTTCCCTGCCACATCGGTGGTCGACCCCCAGCTCACGCTCTCCATGCCGGTAGGTCAGCTCGCAAAGGGCGGCGTCGATATCTTCCTGCACGTAATGGAGAACTACATCACGCACGAGGGCGGCGCACCAATGGCCGATGCGCTGCGTGAGGCGCTCATGAAGACCACGGTCGACTGGCTGCCATTATCGGTCAAGGACCCGTCCGACCTCGAAGCACGCACCAATTTGAGCTGGACCAGCACGCTGTCCTGCTCGCAGATAATCGCCCTCGGTGGAGGCATGGGCATCCGTCCCATCCACCTGATAGAGCATCCGGTGAGCGGCTTCTACGATGTAGCCCATGCCGACGGCCTTGCGGCCCTGCTGCCCGCGTGGTTGAACCAATCGATGCCCGTGCGCGGCGAGCGCATCAAAGAGTTGGGCAGGAACGTGTTCGGCAATGAGAGCGACCCCGTAGGCGCGGTCGAGGCGTGGCTCGACTCGGTAGGCATGAAGCTCACGCTAAGCCAGATAGGTGTAGGTGACGACCAGTTCGAGGCGATGGCGCAGAACGCGCTTGATACCTCGCGCGGCCTGCTCGCCAAAGATGCGATTCACAACAGCGTCGAAAGCATCGCCGGCCTCTACAAGGCCGCATACTAGAACGGGAAATGTACACAGATAGACACGGGGAGGCTGGGTACAGCCTCCCCGTTCTTCTTGAAGAGAGGCCGGTATGCTGGCGACGTTATGTCGAGTGTGCCAGGAGCCAGTTTCTCAGCCGCAGGTAGAACTCGTCTCTCGCGCGCCGTTCGCGCCACGGATAGTGTCCACAGTCGCGCAACTCGATGTAATCGAGGTGCGGCACATGGCGCGACAGTGTTTCGTACGTCATACGGCCCGGATGAGGGTCCCACGAGCCGTGCAGCATGAGGACCGGCACGGATATCGACTTGAATGCGGCAGGATAGACACCTTCCTGCTGCAGCCTCACCATATCGTTCCATGCCTCTTCGTGGCCGCGGCTGTCATAGTCCTCTGTCTCATCTTCCTCCGACAATCCGTCGTACGTATACAGGGGGTCGAGGAACCGGGCGAGCACACACATGCGCACATCGGGATCGGTTACTCCGCGTGTGACGCGCGCAAGTCTGCTGTTGAACTCGGGCGTTGCGCGCTGCTTCAACGCCGATTGCATGACGGCCCGTGATTCAGGGTCGAACGTACCGCACCCGACCAGTACGAGTCCGGCCACGGTATCAGGGAACTCTGCCGCATAGGCGAGCGCGAGCATTGCGCCCCAGGAATGACCGAGAAGGACCGGCTTCGTCCATGAGCACCACGCTGCAATGACCTGCTCCAGGTCATCGATGTGCTGCTGCACGTTGAGCGGGCCATCGTCGCTGGTCCGCTGCAGCGGCTCCAACACGCGGAAGGAATCGCTCAGATCCCGGGCCACCGGCGCCACCGAGCCGGGCGCGCCGGGGCCACCATGGAGCAGCACCACCAGCGGCCCGGATTGGCCGTACCGGCGTACGTGAATAGGCTGTCGCTCCGGCGGGAGTGGTGTCGCCATGACGCCTCAGCATAGCAGGGTATCGGCCTGCGGCGCACGGCACATTGCCAGGCAACACCACTGCGGTCGGCCAAACCCCATTCCCAGAGCCGAATTCTCAGAGCGTCTGAAACTGCAACGTCCTCTTGTCCCAGGACGGACTCGCGCAGCGGCGGCTCTGATCAGACAGAAACTCAGCTTTCCAAGTACCGGAGTCAGTATGGCATCCCTGGATTGACGTATAACTCCAGAGAAGGAATCGTACTAAATTCCGAGGACACCATATTCAATTCGTCGCCACGCTTAGAATCACCCATCAGGAATCAACTCTACCGCCTGACAGGACCGAATGAGCTTTGTTCAGACCGGCGATGGACGATAAACGGCAGCTACTCTGAAGAGGGCTACAGGAAGCAGAGAAGAAGGATGGCTCCGCAGGTAGGACTCGAACCTACAACCAGACGGTTAACAGCCGCCTGCTCTACCATTGAGCTACTGCGGAACGAAACGCGCGCACTAGTTTACCAAAGTCCGTGCCGTGCTGCACGCGTAGCACGGAGTCAGCAACAGTAAGAAATGGCTGCCGGACCAGGATTCGAACCTGGGCTAGAGGATCCAAAGTCCCCTGTGCTACCGCTACACAATCCGGCAGCGAACGCTACTGCCGAAGGTCGGACTCGAACCGACACGGGGGAAATCCCCCAACAGTTTTTGAGACTGTCGCGTCTACCATTCCGCCACTCCGGCGCACACACCGGCACACGCTCCACATGGAGCGATACCTGAGCGATGAGATTGTAGCATACAGCTACGAGGCAGTAGGATTTGGCCGCCACTCACAGAAGAGTTGCCCCATCTTCACGAACTCATCGAGCGGAATAGTGGTCCACGTCTCGGTGCTGATGTTGTCCTGTATGGCACCAATGGACAACGGCAAGCGCGCCGCTGTCTTCTGGTCATCGGCGTCGTACACAATCATCATATCGTAAGGGCCCAGCAGTCCGTACACGCCCTTGATATTGACGTTCATCGAGCTCACGATCTCCGTCGTTCGCTCCCACACATTGCTGAAATCGGTTACGCTGTCCGGGCCCTTCGATGTAAACCTCACAAGCGTTACGTAGGTTGCCATCGTTCACCTCCTAAGCTGCCGCCGCGGCCCGTGTGCAGCGACAAGACTTGCCATCTGACTACAAGGCAACCACAAGGATGTCACGTTGTCAAATCAGCGCCGGAAAGCGGCAGCCGCCCGCCGATCCATATGCGCCGCACGCGTTGGAGTACGCGAGCCAACACTGCCCGTGCTGCTGACAGCAGCGTGCAACGTGCGCATCGCCCGGCCCTATCAGGCTGGTCGAAGAAAACACAAGGGGAGTGAATCACGCGACATAGGGTTTGTGTGATCTACGGGAGGAAGGGAACGCCGGCGCGCACAGACGACCTGATACAGCAGCGGAAGAAAAAGAGAGTGCCGAGGATCAGAGTCGAACTGATGACACGCGGATTTTCAGTCCGCTGCTCTACCTCCTGAGCTACCTCGGCGTGCGATGAAATCTACCATACACGGGTAGGACAGTCAACGTCGGCCACACGTGGGACGCGCGGCCTAGCCGCCGCCCGGCCTGGTCAGAGGCGCTCCGGCCGCGCATAGCGGACACTCATCAGGTGCGTATGCGGTTGTAGGCGCTTTGAGACAGCTGAACAACTCTGCCCCGAAGTCGATGGGTACGTCGCTACGGTCGACAAGCACACCGATGCCGATGATATCACCCTTCTGTGCCCGCACCGCTTCGATGGTCTCGAAGACGGACTTACCGGTCGTCAGGATGTCATCGACTATAAGCACCCGCTCGCCCGGCGAAATGGTGAAGTCGCGCCTGAGCATGCGCCGTTCGCCGTCCTTCTCCGCGAACACACCGCGGATACAAAGCCGCCGTGCCGTCTCGTAAGAAAGGATGATGCCGCCGGTCGTAGGGCCGACCACCACGGTAGGACCGCGGTCGGCGAAGTGGTCCGCGAACAGTGCGCATAGCTGACCGGTGTACTCTGGATACTGCAGGATACGGAACTTCTCCCAGTACAATGCGGAATGGAGACCGGATGTGAGGACGAAATGCCCTTCCTTGAGTACACCCGCATGGCGGAAGATGCGCGCCACACCGGGGCGTGCTTCCTCGAATGACTGAGTCGTTTCCTCGTCCATGGTCTATTCAGGAATACCCTGGTAGTCAAAATGGTCGATGGACGACCAGCGCGAAGGCGGCCAGTACATGATACGGGCCTTGCCGATGACGTCCTCGCGTGCAACTGTCCATCCGTTGTGGGAATCGTTCGCGCTGTTGCGGTTGTCGCCGAGGACGAAATACTGCTCCGGCGGGATAACCGTCTCCTTGACGGTGTATCGCGGCGCCTCGCGCACATAGTACTCATCAAGCGGCACACCATTGATGAATACAGTCTCATCATGGACCGCAACGGTCTCTCCGGGGAGACCTATCACGCGCTTGATGAAAGGATATTCGGAGTTCAGATGGTCCGGCGGGTAGAAGACCATGGCATCTCCCCGCTGGGGATCGGTCACGTGGTAGATGGCCTTGTCTACGATTATCCAGTCGCCGTCCTGGATATTGGGAACCATGCACGAATACTGCACTTCGTACCCCTGTACCGTAGCCTTCAGGGGAATGAAGATGACCAGCGCTATGGCCGCTGTAATGAGAACTTCACGAAGTATTCTCACGGATGTTCAATTCTACCATAAACTCTCGTCTCTCCCGGTACGTTCTAGCTGGTGGAACTCGCCGTCAGGACTCCCATCCTGGCTGCCGCCGCCAGGGAACAGCACGAGAGCACGACGGTATTCACCTCCTGCTCGAAGGCCCCGCGGAAACCCGCGGGGCCTTCGAGTGTCAGAGCGAAGTTGTGCCGTTCGGGCACTGATGGTAGAATGCGTTTTCTCGGGCCGCTAGCTCAACTGGAAGAGCAGCTGACTCTTAATCAGCCGGTTCAGGGTTCGAGTCCCTGGCGGCTCACTTTTCCAGCACCGATGTAATTCCTGCATCACGCTCGCCGCACCGGCTGATTACACCTTCCACCCTACTGCCCAATTACCGCGTTTCACGCCAGTCCGCACACGTCATTCGTCGCAGAATCGCACGCGCCGATGACGACACACACCATCCACACGGCTTACGTCTCATCCTTTCTTTACCCTCGAATCCCCGCATTGTCAGCAGGCTGACACTAATCAGCTCAGGGTTCGAGTCCCTGGCGGCT
>CAZKHH010000067.1:0-10524 GCA_964552485.1 uncultured Dehalococcoidales bacterium
CGGAAAACGGCTGTCGGTGAACTGCGTAGCGTTCCGGTTCTTCGAATGTGCCGTCTCCCTGGTTTCGCATCACGCTTACGGAATTGACGTGGTAATCCGGACTGGCGATATCCTCGAGCGAATCGTCATCGAAATCTGCCACTGCAATTACGTGGGGACCGCTTCCGGTCCGCATATCATGCCGCGATGAGAAAGAACCGTCCCCGTCATTGAGCAACAACGTCACGACGTCAGAGTGTTCATTTGAAACGACAAGGTCGATATGTAAGTCTTCATTCGTATCGGCTGCTGCCACGCCGAATACACCGGAGTCAAGAGGATAGGAGGTTGGCGGCCCGAAACCGTCCCCGGCCAGGTTCTTCATAACGGACACGGCGCCGTTTCCAATCTCGGTCACGACTATGTCCGGCCACCCGTCACCGTCGATATCCGGGGCAATGATTAGAAAAGGGTCGGCGCCGACATCGAAGCGGGCCGCTTCTGTCAAAGCTTCCAGTTCAGGTTCGTAACCGAGTCCTCTGGATGTCGGAGGGGTGGTCATCAGCACGAGCATGGCCACCGTTAGTACCAATAAAGCGGGAAAGAGCCATCGTGTAGCATCTCTCATTCTGTCTCCAGTCTCCAGTGATAGGCGCTTTACCTACCGAGCCGATAGATTGTCCGCCCCGGATTACCATGATGCGGCGCTCTCGCCGTTGGGTTGAGGCAAGCAGACGGATTGTAGCAGTCCGCGTCGATGAGCGGAAAACGCGCCCGGATATGCGGCGAGCAAGGATTTAACACTGCCGAAATGCGTTCGCAATGGTTTGGTAACGCTACACCTCCACACTTGTGCCAATACTTCAGAAGGAGGTGCTACAAGATGGGTCCATCCTTTAGCGTACGCTTACAGCGGCGGTCGCTGCGCGCCCTGGCCTTGGCCACGTGTGTGCTGGCCGCTTCTTTCGCAGTTGCTACGCCGGCACTGGCAGCAGACCCTTCAGGTGCTCAGACCCTGGTGGATAACCCTCTTGCCCCGCTTGATTTCGTCTGGATTATCATCGCGGCCGCGCTGGTATTCATCATGCAGGGCGGATTTGCGATGCTCACGGCCGGTCTCTGTAGGGCGAAGAATGTGGTAAACCTGATGATGAAGAATCTGATGGACTTCGTCATCGGTTCACTCGCGTTCTTTGCTGTTGGCTTTGCACTTATGTTCGGTGCAGACCGCGCAGGCCTCTTCGGCACAACAGGATGGTTTCTGGCAGGAGAGACGTACGATGTCAGCCAGTACCTGTTGTTTCTCTTCCAGGTGATGTTTGCGGCTACTGCTGCGACCATCGTGGCCGGAGCGGTAGCGGAACGACTGAAGGTCAAGGCTTACTTTCTCTATAGCATCGCTATCTGTGCCCTGGTGTATCCGGTGTACGGTCACTGGGTGTGGGGTGGTGGTTGGCTCTCCTCTTTGCCTTTTGGCCTCGGACACATCGATTTTGCCGGTTCCGGTGTCGTGCATGCAGTCGGCGGTTTCATGGGGCTCGCGGGCGCCATCGTCCTCGGCCCCAGAATCGGCAAGTTTGACAGGAATGGTAAGGCTCGTGCCATCCCGGGCCACAGCATGACTCTCGCCGCCCTGGGAGTGTTCATTCTGTGGTTCGGCTGGTACGGCTTCAATGCAGGCAGCACGCTCTCGGCCCTCGAACTACGCAGTGCAATAATAGCTGTGAACACGACGCTCGCCGCCTCCGCCGGTGCCGTATCCTCTTTGATAGTCATTCATGCGCGAACCAAGAAGCTCGACGTAGGTATGGCGCTCAACGGAGCTATTGCCGGGCTGGTGGGTATCACGGCTCCGTGTGCCTGGGTTGAAGCGTGGGCGGCGGTTGTAATAGGTGCAATCGCCGGCGCAATCGTCGTATTTGGCGTGCTGTTCTTTGACCGTATAGGTGTGGATGACCCGGTGGGAGCGGTCAGTGTCCATGGCTTCAACGGGGTGTGGGGACTCCTTGCCGTAGGGCTGTTCGCTGATGGAACGTATGGGAATTACACAACGGAAGGACCTCTTGCGACGGGACTCTTCTATGGGGGTGGCGCAGAGCAACTCATTGCGCAGGCTATTGGTGCACTCGTGGTCGTGGCATGGGCGTTCGGCTTGGGACTGGTCCTGTTCAAGGTGCTTGACCTCGTACTTGGCGGAATACGGGTTGCTCCACAGGAGGAGATCGAGGGACTGGATATAGGTGAACATGGGAGCAGCGGCTATCCCAACTTCCCGGTAGTTGACGACCTCCCTTACAACTGATGCGGACTCTAACGATGGAGGTAATCAGGCGATGATGAAAATCGAGGCAATTATCAGACCCGAAAAGGTCGCTGAAGTCAAAGAAGCGCTTGAGCAGCTCGGGTACCCGGGAATGACGCTCACAGAAGTCAAAGGCCACGGGAAGCAGAAGGGACTCGTGCAGCAGTGGCGTGGCAGCCAGTACCGGATAGAGTTCCTTCCCAAAGTCAAGATAGAACTGGTGGTCGAGGATGGTGGCTCAGTGGAACCAATCATCGAAGCGATATCAACCAAAGCCAGGACAGGGGAAGCCGGAGACGGGAAGATCTTCGTCTGGCCTGTCGAAAACGTCGTGCGAATCAGAACCGGCGAACGCGGTGTAGGAGCCGTGTAGAAAACACTGTTGGCTCTGTGTTGTCCGGTCAATGCCCGCCGTGCTATTCAGACGGCGGGCATTTCCCTTGTCTGGATGCCGGCGGTGTCCGGAAGGAAGCTGTGCGCGACATGCGCCTGCGAGTTCGGTGCGTGACCAACTGAATCGACACTCTCCAGCTCCTGTGCTACCATGCCGCACCTGTACGGAGACTTGTTGTTACGGGAACGCACTGCAATGTGGCGATGCTGTCAAGGAGGTGTGAGCGATGCGTTTGCTGGCTCGTTCTGAACTGAAGACTCTTATCGACCGTCCGGGCGATATCGGGGTATCAATCTATCTGCCCACCCATCGTACGGGTGATGTAGAGCAGGATGCCATCCGGTTGCGGAATCTCGTTCGTGATGCATCTGACAAGCTCGAGGCAGCCGGGCTCCGTAGTCCGGAAGCTGTTCGAATGCTTGAACCTGCCAGGGCGCTGGTCGAAGACCCACTCTTCTGGCACAAGCAGGCAGACGGGTTGGCTATCTTTCTGTCTCGTGAACAATTCGTATACTATCGTCTGCCGTACACCTTCGATGAGCGAGTTGTCGTATCGTCACGGTTTCATGTGAGCCCGCTGCTGCCACTCTTCAGCTCGAACGGCATCTATTATGTTCTAGCGTTGAGTCAGAAACACGTTCGGCTCATACAGTGCACAAGGGACTCGGCGTGGGAAGTGACTCCGGAGACCCTGCCCGAGAGACTCGCTGATGCCTTGCAGTATGACGATTACAGCGAACACCTGCAATTGCACAGCGGACCCCCTGCAGGACCGACGGGACGGAGCGCCATGTTCCATGGACATGGCGAAGGCAAAGACGTCGCAAAAGACAACATATTGCGCTTCCTGCGGGTGGTTGATGACGGGCTTCGTGAGGCTCTCAACAATGGAGAGGCGCCGCTTGTCCTTGCAGGTGTGGAATTCCTGAGGGCCATGTACCGTGAGGCCAACTCCTACCCCCACTTGCTGGAAAACGGCATTGACGGCAATCCGGACGAACTCAGTGCTATGGAGCTTCAGCGTGCGGCGTGGAAGAAGGTGGAACCTCATTTCATGGCTGAACGAGACACGGCACTGCGCAGATTCGGCGAGGGGATTCCGCTTAAACTCACGCGAGATGCTGTTGATGACGTTGTACTTGCCGCTGCGGATGGCCGGGTATCAATCTTGTTCGCATCGATGGGCGCTCAAAGGTGGGGCCGTTTCTCACCCGAAGACAGGACTGTCGAAGTCCACGGTGAGTACCACCAGGGCGATGAAGACCTGGTAGACGTGGCAGTGGTCCGTGGACTTGTTACGGGTACGGATGTGTATGTGCTCGATTCTGAGCTGGTTCCGGGCCGCAGTGCTGTTGCGGCACTGCTTCGCTACTAGGCGATAGGGTCGCGGCGCGCTGCTATACTGTGCCCGAAAGGGTACATACCATCATGGCATCAACGGAAAACGATGTAGTCGCCATCTACTGCGACGGGGCATGCTCGGGAAACCAGTACAAGGGAAATCGTGGAGGTTGGGGAGCCGTCCTCTCGTACAGGGATGCCGTCAAGGAGATACGTGGCGGCGAACGCAATACCAGCAATCAACGCATGGAACTGACGGCCTGTATCGAGGCCCTCGAGCGACTGAAAGGGAAGCGCAGTAAGGTTACGGTGTTCTCCGACAGTGCATACCTCGTGAACGGGATGAACCAGCGCTGGTATGATCGATGGCAGCAGAATGGCTGGCTGAATTACAAGAAGAAACCCGTGGAGAATCGGGACCTGTGGGAACGCCTGCTCGCCATAAGTGCGAAGCACGACGTGACTTTCAAGAAAGTGGCCGGTCACACTGGCATTCGTCTCAATGAGCGAGCGGATGAACTCGCCCGACAGGCCATCGGCGAGCTTCAGTAGGACTCACTCATGGAGATCATGCGCTTGATGCTGCGTTAGGCCCTTTGTCTTCGCCGTAATCGGGTCTTCAGCATCCGGACGAAATCCCTGAAGAGTTCCCGCTCTTCGTCCGACAATTCTTCCCAGTCGTCCCGGAAGAATAGCTTCAGTTCCGGGTCGCGTACGAGTTCTTGCCGAGGCGGTGTGGGCGGTGTGCTGAGGTAGCCTGCGGCCCTCAACATATCCAGCTCGGGGACCCCCAATGCGTCGGCGAGATTCCGCAGCGTCCGAATGCCCGGGAGCGTCCGGCCCGTTTCAACATGTGCAAGGAATCCGTCGCTTACGCCCACCTCGCGCGCAAGGTCGCGCTGGGTCTTTGGTGGTTCGAAGGCCAGTCGCCATCGCCGGACCCTGGCACCAAATTCTCTATATCTGAATTCGGCCATATGCAGTTCTTAGCGTGAATATGATTGTACAATACTTATGTAACGAAATGTCAATTGGGACGACCTGCTTACTTGAGGGTGAAGAGGACGATGTATACTGAATCCCGTTTGTGAATCGGCTTCGGAGACAATTGTGATAGACGTCAGACATGTCAGCAAGGATTTCAAAGAAGTGACGGCGTTGGATGACGTGACGTTCAGCGTTGGAGAAGGCGAGGTATTCGGCTACCTTGGCCCCAACGGTTCCGGGAAGACAACGACAGTGCGGCTGATGCTGGGTCTTCTCAAGCCATCCGCCGGGGAGGCGCTTCTCTGGGACAGGGATGCCGGTTCTCACCCCGAAGTAAGGCGACGTGTGGGCGTGCTGCTCGAGAGCGATGGCCTCTATCCACGTTTGAGTGCGTACGAGAATCTGTACTATTTCGCTCGTCTTCATGGCATGACTGCTCCCTCTGCCCGGATCATCAGGTTGCTTGAGTTTGCAGGTCTCTCGGAACGTCGCGATGACCGTGCAGGGACCTTCTCAAGGGGCATGCGACGTAAGCTCGGACTTGTCAGGGCGTTATTGCACTCGCCAGACTTGCTCGTGCTGGATGAACCGACGTCCGCGCTTGACCCCGAGGCGCAGAAGATGGTGAGGGACCTGATTCTGTCGCTGTCAGCTCAGTCGGGAATCACAGTGTTCCTCAATTCGCACGACCTGGACGAAGTCCAGCGCATCTGTGGCAGGGTGGCCATTCTACAACGTGGACGCATACGCGCGCTTGATACGCTGAAAGCCCTGCAGTCTACATCCAGCGCGAGTGAAATCGATTTCTTACTGACTGATTCAATCCGCCTCTCTGAGGCACGAGGCATCCTGGAAGGACTGCAGGATGTTGAGCAGACGGCGGTCCGGAACGGGAGCCTACGCGTCATGCTGCGCGAAGGCGCAGGCACCGCTCGAGCCATGGCTGCGCTTGAGCAAAAAGGTATCGGGATAGACGAGGTCCGCAAGTCTCGGAAATCCCTTGAGGATGTCTATCTGGAGATCGTCCGGCAGGAGGAAGGATGAGCGGGGTTAGCATTGTCTTTCGCAAGGAACTCAAAGAGCTTGTGACTACGCGCAGCACAGTTCTGACGGGTGTTGGGTTTGTTCTCTTCTTCGGCGTGATGTATTCACTGCGAGTGGGCGCTGGAGAGATGGTGCCCCTGGAGCAATCGCTTGGCAGCGTACTTTTCTTCCTCACGTCGTTGCTGGGCGTGTTCCTGGGTTACACCATGGCAGCTCAGGTATTCCTGCGGGAGAAGATGGACGCGGTTATCGAGACGTTGCTTTGTGCCCCGGTACGGCTTGGTGAGATCTGGCTTGGCAAGACAATGGCCGTAACGGCATTGGCCGGTATGTTAGCCATAGGCGCAGGGGTGCTCATGTCGCTGGTGGTGAGCCTCCGTGCGGGGTCGCCGATAGTGGTGAGTACACAGGTGCTCTTTCACCTTCTGGTCGGGGTGCCGTTGCTCACCGCGTGCCTTGTGGGTGGGCTTGGCTTTGCCCAGCTGCTTCTTGGAATGAAAGAGAACCGGATCATTGGACTTGCCTTATTCATTCCGATATTTGCGGGGCTCTACGGACTGGGCTATACGTCGGCGGGAGCGTTTGTTATATCGTGGACAGGGGTGCTGCTGCTTTCGTTCGGGGCGCTGGCGGTGTTGACGGTGTTGCTGCGCGCGGCACGCCACATCAGCAAGGAGCGGATTGTGACATCGTTGCCGTAACCTCGTATGCTGCGCGGTCAAAACCCATCATGTGCCGGGTCTTGGCGACATTCTCCGGCGACGTGAGCATCTCAAGGAGGACGAAGGCTACGTCTGTGGCGGTGGAAGGCGATGAGGATGTTACGACTTGACCGTCGCGCACAACATGCCTGTCAACGACCGTAGCGCCGAACCCGGCTAGTTCGGAGCGTCTCTTGCCATCGAGGAGGTGGTATGTCGTCGCGCGGCGGCCGCTGAGAACCCCGCTCCTGGCCACCGGCAGTGTTCCTGTACAGACCGCTGCTATGGGCTTTCCACTGGCAGCAAAGCGTCGGAATACTTCAACGAACTGGTCTGAATACGCGTCCTCATAGAACCCGGCGCTCTCGAATCCCCCCGGCACGGCTACGGCATCGAAGCCATCTTCATCGTCCAGGTCTCCAAGTTGAAGCTGCGGTACGACCGTAAAGCCGAACGTAGACCTGATCTGCGGATGGAGTCCCACCGTGACGACTTCAATCTCCTCGTCGCCAAATGTGGTAGCGAAGCCGAGAACGTCAGTGAATGCAGCGGCCTCGTAGGCCTCAAAACCGTCTGAGAGGAGTAGCAGGACGCGTTTCATGTCTACCTCCTTATGCCAGTGATTGCATTCGAGCGTCGCGGGCAGGGAGTCGCACCGTGAACAAGTGCGGTGGGACCGTGAAGGATGTCTGGCATGCCCGGGCCACCAAAGCCTTCATCTGTCGTTGTGCATGCGGGAGATGAAGTGGGGGAGGACGCCGAGTGAGGTTCCACGGAAGAGGCTGACTGGTGAGGCTGAGCCTCATGCGATGAGACTATCACCACTCACTTTCCCCGTCAACATTTCCAGCATGGCCCTTCCGACAGAATCGTAGACCGTCTACACTTTCTTGACACCCGGAGCGGGCTGAAATATGCTTTGCGGAACGGCCTCGTTCTGAAGAGCTATTGTGGGACCGTTGTCGAGGACTCATATCTCATATTGTGTGTTCACCGGGGTAATATGCGCAGCTGGTTTCGCCGTGGGAGAACTCAGGAATTGCAGAGAACTGGCGATTGACAGTCGCGCAGTGTAGATACGGTTTTCCCGTTGAACAGATGAGGCGGTATGACCCGGCTCGTGTCACGGTATTAATTGACAGATGAGCAGAAGGCGAAATAGAAACAACAGCGAATCCAAACAGCAATCGCGGGTAATAGATCCCCAGTCCCCCCAACCGGAATCGACGAAGGAAGACGAACGCGAAGGTGTCGTAGCACTACGGCTTCGCAGCAGGAATCCGCTCAACTCCTTCACGTCGTATGTGATCCGCGGACAGAAACACGTGCTGGTCGACCCGGGACCTCCAGGCCGTGCAGGCGAACTACTCGAGCAGCTTTCCAGACAGCGGATTTCCCTCGGAGACATTGGGCTTATTGTCATAACGCATGGTCATGCTGACCATTTCGGCAGTGCGGCTCAGCTCAAAGAATGGACACGTGCTCCGGTCGCCGTGCACGAACTGGATGCCGAGTACGTTCATTGGGGCGACGCCCCGGTGCTGAAGCCTGCGACGCGACTCGGTGCCATCTTCCGTTCATTCGCGAAGGTGAAATCGATTCCTGTTGAACCTGACATCATCCTCAGGGATGGCGACAAGCTGGGACGATACGGTGGGCGCGGTCGCGTGATACTGACGCCGGGACATACCGCGGGTTCGATTTCGATTCTGCTGCCCGATGGAATCTGTATCGTCGGTGACTTGCTGATGAGGGGTGTCCGCGCCGGCTCTCCTTCTTATCCTTGGTTCGCTGAGGATCTGTCTCAGGTGAAAGAGAGCCTCCAACGGATTGTGTCTTCCGGCGCTACGACGCTGTTGCCATCTCACGGTGCTCCGTATGCTGTTGCGGACCTGCGGAAGGTTTTTCCATGGCTGGAAGTCAGCGAACAGGCAAGTGCACCGTCTGAGTCCAGTGAGCGAGGCCCCCGACGTCCACGACGCAGGCGCCGACATCCCCGGAGGGAAGGGCAGGGACAGGACGGCCCGCGAGGAGAGAGCGCTCCTCCGGAAACATCAGGGCGGTAGTTCTTCGTTTCAAGTCGTTTCGCCAGTCAGAGAAGGCGTCCCATCAGACGTGCGTTTACGACTCCTTGGTCGCCATTGTTCGTGTTGAACAGGACATGAGTCTCGTGGGCGGTCTTGGAGCATTCCTTGATTGATTTGGCCCAAGGCTCAAGTTCTTCTCTGCTGTAGTAATAGTCGAAACGGTTCGCCGCTGAGTTTCCTCCGCTCCTCCACGCTGTGGCATTCCTGCCATGGAAGCGAATCACAGCAGTGTTTGCAGTTACCTCTGTGATTGGTGGAACACTCGACCTGAACCCCTGAGGCGCGTCGACACACACGTAGGCCAGTTCGTGTTCCCGAAGAAAGGAGAGGGTCGCCTCCCTGTTTTTCGCGGAAAGCCAGAGGCTGTTTCGAAACTCAACCGCGAGCATGTGCGTCGTCAGTCGCTGCTTGCACTCAACAATATGGTCCATCTGCCGTACGCCCGGCACAAACCACTCGGGGAATTGGAACAGCACCACCCCGAGCTTGCCTGCTGATTCGAGGGGTAGAAGCGCGTCCTCGAAGCGAGCCCACAGGTGTTTCAGCACCTCATCCGGCACGTCACCGTAATAGAAGCGACGTTTCTCTCTGAGCGCCTTTGGCAGCGTACCTCGCACGTTCGGGGGCAGGACACGCGCCTCTGTTGGATGGTGCGTGAAGAGACGAAACGACTTGATGTCGAACACGAAGTCTTCAGGCGTCCGTTGCGTCCACAGTATGGCGGTGCGTCGGTCAGGCATGGCATAGTAGCTGCTGTCGACCTCTACGATGCTGAACTGACTTGAATAATAGGAGAGACGAGCCTCGGCCGTGGTCGCATGGGCGGGGTAGAATGTGCCCGCCTTGATGAGCGTAGGGTCTGTCCATGAGCAGGTGCCTATTCGGATTGTTCCCATTTCGGACGTCACCATGCTGCGCCAGTCTAGCTTTCTGCTGCGATGCGTGGCAAACGGCGTTTGCCACGCGCCTGCACCGATGACATAGTCGGCGATGGGGGATGCTCCCGATACGAGACGGAGTGGAGGACGTGCCTGATTGGATAGAATAGCGAGCAAGGATTGGATGCCGATAAGGTCTGAGCTCGCGACCGGGTTTGAGCGCGATAGTGATGTGCCGCGAACGGCCCGTGCGTGACGGCACATACGACAGGCACGATTGTTGAGAGGCTTAATCTTGCGCCGGAGCTTCAAGCTCGCCAGGGAACGAGGTCCAGTTGCGCTGGTCATGGAGGCGCTGCGTCGGTACGTGTTCGATGTGCGGCGTTTCTATGTCTATCAGCATCAGCATTTGGAACATGGAGCCTCGACTCGACTCTCCCCCGGATCGTTAGAGGAGTTCTTTGTCACGGAAAATGCGACCGCAGATCGGATTGCGCGGGAGAAAGAGGATTTCAGGACGCATAACAGGAACGCTGAGAAGGCTCTGCGCCTTGGTGCAGTCGCCTTCTGTGTATATGCGGGACCGGAAATCGTGCATGTCGGCTGGATTGCGACCTCGATCGAGAGTCGACGTGCCTTGGACCGTCTGGGTTATGACGTCCGTTTCGATGAAGGGGAGGCATGGACAGGTGCTGCCTATACAAGTGAGCGCTGGCGGGGACAAGGCCTTCTCGTTTATAGCTGTCAGCGTCGTTTTCAGTATCTGAAGGCGTGCGGCATCGAGTCTTCCAGGGCTGCGGTTGAGACGCGT
>CAZKHH010000068.1:0-10472 GCA_964552485.1 uncultured Dehalococcoidales bacterium
ACAGCGGTATATTCGGACGCCCCAAGCGATGCTCCCGTGATGGTCGAATACCGGGCGCCGACCGGCTCAGGCAGTATGCTTGTGGAGCAGTGCACCGACGTAGGAAGAAGTCCGCACGTGATGGCGCGGTCACAGCGTTCGTCTGTGCGGTCTTTACGTTGCTTGCCTCACAGGTAAGTCTTCTCCACCTGTCGTACGGAATCCTCGATGGCGTCGTACACCATAGCCAGTTCCTTATCAGTACTCGTCAGGGGCAGGTACATCGTGATGATGTTCCCGTAGTGCGGGAACTGGCAGTTGAGCAGTACACCATGCTCGCGTCCCACCTTGTTGATCAGGGCAGCAACCTCGCGCGGGTTCTCAAACAGATCTCTTGTGCCCTTGTCCTTGACCAGTTCGATGCCCTGCAGTGCACCACTCGTCCTTACCTCACCGACGATGGCCGATTGCTCTGCGAGGGGGAGTAGCCTTCCCCGCATTATCTGCTCGATTTGCCTGGCTCGTGCCAACAGGTCGTGAGTCTCAACATACTCGAGTCCCGCCAGTCCTGCGGCCGCCAGGTAGCTGAGCCCGCCATAAGTGAAGCCGTGATGTACGTTGGAACACTCCACCAGCGCACGTCCGATTTCTTCACGGATGTGCGTGAGCGCGAGTGCGCCGACGCCGGCTGAGATAGACTTTCCGATACACAGCATGTCGGGCACGATGCCGTGCTTTTCAGACTCGAACCAAGTGCCTGTCTTCGCGATGCCCGTAATTATCTCGTCCGCGATCAGCAGGACATCGTACCGCGTGCATGTATCGCGGATGATCTCCATGTAGCCCGGTGGCGGTGGAACAATGCCCAATCCCGTGTTCGTGTTTTCTGTGATGACACAGGCGATAGTTTCGGGGTCTTCAAACCTGATTGTGCGCTCAAGCTCTCGTGCGCAGAGAAGCGCGCAGTCTGGATAGGTCTTCTCGTAGGGGCACCGGTAGCAGTTGGGCGCGTTGAAGCTGACAAAACCGGCCATGAGAGGTTCGTATGGTGCTCTCCTGAACGTGTGTCCACTGGCGCTGACCATTGCCAGACTCATCCCGTGATAGTCTCCCGGGATTCGGTGCAATACCTTGTACTTTCCACCTTTGCCCATCAGCTTCCAGTACTGGCGGGCCATCTTGACCGCACCTTCGGTGGCATCCGTACCGTTGGTTCCGAAGACGCTGTACGTCAGGTCTCCCGGGCTGAGCGAGGCGATCTTCTCGGCAAGCCGCAGAAGTGGTGCGGTCGGCACGAACAGCGGTGTTGTGGATGGCAAGCGGTCCATCTCTTCCCGGACGGCCCGCATGATTGTCGGCTGTCCGAAGCCCAGGTAGCATGCCGATGCGCACGACTCGGTATCGAAGAGGCGGTTTCCCCATATGTCAGTTGCATAGTTGCCATCAGCTGAGGCGATGATGGCCCCTTTGCCGGCATGAAACGTCTCTCCTCGTCCGAAACCTGAAACATAGAATCTTTGTGCAAGTCTCACCAGGTCGTCCGCGCCGGTAGCCATGTCCATTGTCCCTCCAAGCCGCATAATGCTTCCGGGTGTGCTGACGGGTATCGTCGACACCGGGCGTGTGCTTCGCGGCATTCATATTGTACGCGTCTGTGATGGCGGGTCAATGCGCGGCTGCGACTCTCAACTACCCGCGCAGCATGCTTCTCCGGGCAGACGTCTTTGCATTTCTGTCCATGCTGCTATCATTATGGAGCATCTGACGGTCCATCATTGCAGAGCGGCGACCGGACGGACTCGGTTATGTGTGGTCGTCGCAGGAGAAGTATAAGGAGGAGGATGTCATGTACAAGAAGATGCTCGTACCACTCGATGCTTCGGAGTACGCTGAATGCACACTGAACCATGTGAAGCAGGTGGCCTCAGCCCACAACGTTGATGAGGTTGATCTTCTGACGGTAGTCGAGCCACCCCGCTCCGCCGCTGTCGCTTATCTCGGCTCGGATCGCATGGAAGCACTCAACAGTGAGGCAAAGGACTCCGCACTAGAGTACCTTTCGAAGACCAAAGACCGATTGAACCTTGACTCCAACGTCAAGACAGTCGTGGTTGGCGCACAACCTGCTGAAGGTATCCTCAATTACGCTGATGAGAGCGGATCGGACCTGATAGTCATGAGCAGCCATGGCCGTTCTGGACCATCCAAGTGGTTCATGGGCAACGTGGCTGAGAAGGTCTTGCAGAGGTCGCCAGTTCCCGTTTTTCTCATTCCCTCGCCTCAATGCCGACTGATGCAGTGACGCTGGATAGATTTACGTATCCTTTAGTGTCTTGAGAGGAGGAAGAAGTGATGTACAAGAAAATGCTGGTACCCTTGGATGCGTCGGAATATGCTGAATGCACACTGAACCATGTCAAGGAGGTCGCGGCTGCCCACAACGTCGATCAGGTTGTGTTGCTCAACGTTGTTGAGCCGATGCGACAGCCCGCTCTCGCGCATTTCGGTACCGAACGCGCGGAGGAGTTCGATAAGAAGGCTCACGAGTCTGCGAGCGAATACCTCCAGAAGACGAGAGACCGATTGGGAGCGAGTTGTGCGGTGAAAACCGAGGTAGTTGATGGTCAGCCTGCGGCGGCTATCCTCGACTACATCGAGAAGAACGGAATCGACCTCGTGATTATGAGCAGCCATGGTCACACCGGTCCGTCCAAATGGTTCATCGGAAGTGTTGCCGAGAAAGTGCTGCAGCGCTCGCCGGTGCCGGTTTTTCTTATACCCTCGATTGCATGCCGCTTCGGCTGACGCAACGGCCGCACCCGAATCGGTGGGCTAACTGAGTCAGGTAAGGGTTGAGGGGGCGCGTTTGGCGTCCCTTTGCCCCTGATCGTTGGTTTGTGAGAGCCACCGAAATCCGGGTGGCACAATGTGCGCATGAGACACGTATTCGGAATCGCGTTCTCCCGTGTGGAGATGGACGAATCTGCGCGACAGGAACTCGAATTATCCTTCCTGCGCATTGTGTATGCGGTCTCACATGTTCGTCGGAATGGCGATGAAGGCCAGGGTTATCTGGCTGTTGTCAGACAGGAGGCACGTGATGTCGTACGGCGACTGAAGACCGCCTACGGCGTTGGTGACGAAGTTCGAGTCGTCTTCGCGAGTCTTCTCGTGTCGGACCTCGCGAAACTGACAGACGCTGCCGAGAAGGTGCGTATTGGCGAGGATGTGAACGCGGAACGTGAGGTTGCCGGAACCATATCTACTGGGGCTCTGCACAGGGAAATCAGTGCGAGTGAGCTTGGAGTCGTGTGGGCTGGCGAGACCGGGCCGATGCCGTTTGGCGTGCCGTGGGATTTCTACGGGATGCAGGAGTGGGCGTCGACTGTCGGCAGTGATGAGGAAACTCTATGCCCTCGCTTACTGTGACCTGTAGAATGGAGCGTAGCTGCAGCGGTTGGGAATAACCGTGCCTGGACGGCTAGGCCTCGTGGATCGTGGCGATTCGTGTGAGTTGATCGTGGATAAGAACAGTGTATTCGGGATCGTTGCCCTGGTCCTTGGCATCCTAGTGCTTGTTGTCCCTAGTTTTCTGCAGATAGTGGTTGGTGTCATCCTGATTGTTCTCGGTGTGCTCGCCATAACGGGCAGCAAGAGGTTCCTCTGACAAGTCCCGAAGCCGCGGTGACACCGCGAGGCGATTAGGCAGATGAAACCCAGCAAGATGCTCGTCCTTATGGCCGCAGGTATTCTCGGGGTGGTTGCCATCGTCGCTGGCCTTGCCTTGAAGATGTTTGGCGAGGCTGTTTCCATCGTCGCTGGCTCAGGTGCTCGCCTCGAGTTTTCATTCGATACCACGTGGGATGGCACGCTGCTCGTCATCGGCAGCATTCTGCTTTCATGTGGAGTAGGCAGTCTTGTGCTGACTGGTCAATCCGGCCTCACTCCCAGCCAGAATGTGTCCACCGGAAATCGGTCAGTAGACATCTGGCTTCTGGCGGAGGAACGCTTTCTCGTGCTTGCAGGCTCAGCCACTGACGACAGCTCAGGGCAGCTTCCGGGGGCGCGTGTCCAAGCTGAGGAGAAGGCGAAGATAGCACTCAAGCCCGTCCTGAGGTGGCTTGCGGGGCTTGAATCCTCCGCACTTCTTGAGGCTTTCGGGCGTTGGTGGGTGGCGCGTCGCGACCTTGACGGGTATCTGGTGTCGCGCGAGACCGGCGAGGAGTTCCTGAATACGCTCAACGCCGCAAATGCCGCGCTCGAGGACATACGGCGGCATTCAGCCGGTCAGTAGCGTGAATGCTACTCATTCCTCAGAGGCAAGCATGTCGCGTAGGAGCGGCACGACCCTGCCCTGCGAGGAAAGGTTGTACTTGGCTGACGTGCTTCCCAGACCCACTTTCAGCGACCATGCGTCCTCCGGCAGGGAACGGAATGTATCCTCGTCGGTAAAATCATCGCCTATTGCGAGTATGAAGTCCGGCTCGAGGTTCGCTATCCAACGCAAGGCTGCGCGTCCCTTGTTGACTCCGGAATTCTTGACCTCCACAACCTTGTTGCCCTCCAGAACCTGGAGGTCGAGGTTGGAAATCAGAGTCTGCAGGTGAGCTACGAGGTCGCGAGCCCTGAGTTCACCGAGAAGCGCCTCTGACCTCCGGTGCTGCCAGACGATTGAGAAATCCTTCTCCTCGACGAATGAACCCGGTGTCCGGTCTGCATACAGTTCAAATATGGGGCGTACTTCATCCTTCCATTCGCCTGACATCGGTTCTATCATTTCCCAGTCTGCATCAAGACCGAACTTGAACCAGACGCCATGCTCGGCGATCATGCCGAGCGGCAACTGGCCGAACCATCCTTCCAATGACTTCCTGTCGCGTCCGCTGATAAGCACAACCGTGGTATTCGGCTCCGATGTCAACTGAGTCAGCAGGTCGAGTGCCTCCTGTGAAGGCACGGCCCTGTGCGGGCGTGATGAAAGGGGGGCGAGCGTTCCATCATAATCGAGCAGCAACAACCTTCGCTGTGCCTGCTGGTAGCTCTTAATCAGTTTGCGGCGGGTCTGACTCCCCAGGATATGTGCGCCCATCTCTTCACGCAATTTCGCCGAGTCTTCAAGTGTCTCTATGAAGTCCTCGGCCCAGCGCTTGACGGTATAGCGTCGCAGCCTTCGTTGCAGAATGCGCAGCCGTTCGGCCTGTTCCGCTTCGCTCATCTCGAGGGCTTCCTTGAGCGCGGAGACGATGTCATCCGTGTTATTCACATTGACAACAAGGGCCTCGCTGAGCTCCTTGGCGGAACCCGCCGTTTCACTAAGAATCAGTACCCCCGGTTTGTCGATCTTTGAGGCGAGGTATTCTTTCGCCACGAGGTTCATGCCGTCGCGAAGAGGAGTAACAAGAGCGACGTCCGCGCGCCTGTATAGTGCAACGAGCGACTGGAATGGAACGGAGCGATAGATGTACCAGATAGGCGTCCATCCGATCGTTCCGTACTTTCCATTGATGGCGCCAATCATCTCGTCGATTTGTCGTTTCAAGAGTGCGTACCGTGCGACGCCCGTGCGGGATGGTACGACTACCACGACATACGTCAGTTTCTCCTGGTACTCGGGATTGTCTTCGAGGAACGCTCCAAATGCTTCGAGGCGGCGCAAAATGCCCTTCGAGTAATCGAGTCGATCGACCGAGAGGACCACCTTGCGCCCCTGGAAGCTCTCGTCCAGCTTCCTGATTTCCCTGTCTGCCTCTGCCGTACTGGCTGTCCCTGCAAATCTTTCGTAGTCGATTCCCATCGGGAAGACATCGACTTTCGTAACTGTATCGGGTCCGGTGATCCGGCCCATCGAGGAATCGTGTCCCAACAGGAAGCGTGTGCTTGCGAGGAAGTGCCCGGCATAGTCCCATGCGTGGAACCCGACCAGATCCGCTCCCATGAGACCTTCAAGTATCTGTGTCCGCCAGGGAAGCAGTCGGAAAATCTCCAGCGAGGGGAATGGAATGTGAAGGAAGAATCCGATAAGCGGATCCTGCAGCCGCTCACGCAGCATCTTCGGCAGAAGCATAAGGTGGAAATCGTGGACCCATATCGTGTCGCCCTGCTGCCAGACATCCACTACGGTGTCACAGAATGTCTTGTTCGCGCGCTCATATGCCTGCCATGTCGCAGGTGAATAGGTCGCGTACTGCGGGAAGTAGTGGAACAGCGGCCATATCGTGGCGCTGCAGAACTTGTTGTAGTATTCGTCGACCTCACGCTGAGACAGGAAGACGGGATAGCAGTGTTCCTCGAGGAGGTTTGTCGTGATCTCCTCGCGGTCTGAGTTCTTGCGCTCAACGCCGGGCCAGCCTATCCACAAGGAGTCTGATGTCTTGTAGAACGAAGACAGGCCGGTGGCAAGGCCGCCCGCGCTCGGCTCGTAGTGCAGTCGGCCTCTGCGCCTGTGTACGGTCACAGGCAATCTATTCGAGACTATCAGCAGTCGTCCCATACGTCGTATCCACTCCCCGCCGAAAGAACTGCGGTGAAGCCTCCGGCCTCGATTATACGCGGCTTGCCTGGCTGACTCAAAGTATACCTTCACCGGAAGGGACAGGATTGACCCTTTCTTGTCGTATTGAATAGACTTGATGCTACGCATTCGCCAGAGTGTTTAAGGAGGATGTGGAGAGGAGAAACAGATGAAAGCGCTTGTGTTGTGTGCCGGAAAAGGAACACGGTTGCGTCCGGTCACTCATTCAACTCCGAAGCATCTGATACCGGTTGCGAATCGGCCGATACTTTCCTATGTTCTAGGGCAGATTGCCGAAGCAGGCATACGCGATGTGTGCATTGTTATCTCGCCCGACTCCGGCGGGCGAATCCGCGACGCAATAGGTGATGGTTCTGAATGGGGCCTGAGTGTTTCATACTCAACACAGGAGGTCGCCGGGGGCCTTGCACACGCGGTCAAGGTCTCACGGGAGTTCCTCGGCGATTCCGACTTCCTCATGTTCCTCGGAGATAATCTCATCGAGGGTGGAGTCATGCCTGTTGTAAGGGAGTTTGAAGAACGCACACCGCAAGGGCTCGTCGTCTTGAAAGCGGTCGCTGATCCTCGCAGATTTGGCGTAGCGGAGCTCGATGAAGCCGGCAACGTGCTGCGGCTGGTCGAGAAGCCGAAAGAGCCCAGGAGCAATCTGGCGCTTGTCGGTGCGTATGTGTTTACCAGCAAGGTGCATGAAGCAATCGATCAGATAGAGCCATCCTGGCGAAACGAGTTGGAAATCACGGATGCCATTCAGAAGCTCCTCGATATGGGCGATACAGTGGTGAGTCACGAACTGACTGGCTGGTGGCTTGATACGGGTACGAAGGATGACATCCTGGAGGCCAATCGTGTCCTGCTGAGGGCTTCCTCGCCCGTTCCTGGAATGATGGCCGGCTACTATGGGGTGTCTGATGACGCTCGAGTATCGAATTGCGAAGTGATTGAGCCAGTGTCTGTTGCCCCTGGATGCGTGCTTGAGAACTGTCGTATCGGTCCCGACGTTAGTCTCGGGGATGAGGTGCGTATCTCGGGTAGCACCATCGAAAACTCCATCGTGATGGACGGGACGCAGATAAAGGGTTCGTTCGGGCTTACTGACAGTATTGTTGGAGCCCGCACGCTTATCGAAGGGCCGGACTCAAAGGCAAAGGCGGAGCTCTTCCTTGCTGACGATAGTGTTGTCAGCTTGAGTTAGCAGGGTTGGCGATGTGGCGAATGGCTGGAGGCAACCCGAACGAAGACCGTATGCCAGACGCTGAAAAGATTCTATCGTCAGCTTTCATGCCTGGTTCAAGCTCAACACGCGAGGACGCGGGTGATCTGCTATCGATGCGTCTTTCTCTGGTACGTCCGGGATGTAAGACGGGAGAATAACCCTTGTACGACATAGAACGTCTCAGGAACCAGTCGAACTACCGGGCGGGCAAGTGGTGGATGTCGCCCTTGAATCATGCAGAGGAGGTCGCGAGGCCGTTTGAGGGAAGGACGGTGGCGCTGCATGATGTGACCCTGCGCGACGGCGAACAGACGGTTGGCGTTGCCTTCTCTCCTGATGAGAGGGTCGCCATCGCCGAGGCACTTGACGAGATCGAGGTTCCCCGGCTTGAGATTGGCCTTCCTCCTGTTTCGGAGGAAGTGCGCGAAGGCATGCGACGTATCGCACGACGTGGCCTGAATGCTCGACTCTATGGTTTTGCCCGCACGCTCAGATCGGACGTCGATATGGTCCTGGACTGCGGTCTGGATGCGGTGGTCCTGCAGCACATAATGAATCCGTATGCGTGTGAGAGTGCGTACGGACTCGACAGGGTCAAAGTGCGTGAGCGCATAGTCTCAGGTGTCGGGTACGCGAAAGAGAAAGGCCTGAACACAGTCTTTCTAGGCTGGGACCTGACCCGGGCAGATGACTGGGATTTCATCCAGGACATCTATGCCACGCTCTATCGCGAAGCCTGTCCTGATGCCCTGGTAATCGTCGATACCTTTGGAGTTGCGAATCCCAGGGCTGTGGGCTTCCTGTTCCGCAAACTCGGTGAGTGGCTACCGGGCGTTCCTCTGGAGTTCCATACTCACAACGACATGTGTATGGCCAATGCCGGAATCGTCGAGGCCGTTGCCGCCGGGTGCAGTGTGATCCATACGGCATTCAACGGACTTGGTGATCGTACTGGAAACGCGGCCACTGAAGAGGTGGCGTTGATGCTCGAACTCGGGCTCGGAGTGCGGACCGGCATCAGCTTCGAAGGTATTATGAACGTATCGCTCATGGTGGAGAATATCTCGCGGCGCACAGTACCGCAGAACAAACCTGTTGTGGGGCGTGGTTTGTTCGATCTCGAGACCGGGATTGACGCAGACCTTCATCGCAAACTCGAAGCGGCAGGATTTGACATAACGATGCAATCGTTTCATCCTTCGCTCGTGGGCCAGGACCCCGTGAGGCTTGCGCTCGGCAAGAATAGCGGGAGTGCTACGGTGGAGTTCTTCCTGCAAGAGTTCGGTTTGTGTGCGGATAAGGAACAGGTCAAGGAAATAGTCGACAGAGTGAAATGGCAGGGCCGGATACAGCACGCCCTGCTCACCGATAGCCAGTTCCTCGCAATCTGTCGTGACGTGCTCGGCACGTCTGCCGGGTAGCCATGTTAGCCCGCAGCAACACAATCTGGTAATAATATGGGTCGACACCTACACGCACTAAAGGAGGATATACATGGCGTATAACGTCGAGCGACTCAAAGGCAAAGAGCACTTCGAGAACGGAAAGTGGTGGGTATCCCCGCTCAATTTCGAGCCGGAGGTTATCTCGGATTTCCGAGGAAAGACCGTCCAGATTCACGATGTGACTCTGCGCGATGGCGAACAGACCGTTGGCGTTGCATTCTCCCCTGAGGAGAGGGTTGCCATAGCCGAAGCACTGAGCGATATCGGCATACATCGTCTGGAGATCGGCATGCCGCCGGCATCTCCCGAGATTCTCGAGGGAATGAAGCGCATCGTGAAGCGCAATCTGCAGGCTGAGATGGTCGGCTTCGTGCGCACGATCAAGAAAGACATTGACATGGCCATCGATGCCGGTGTCAAGACGGCGATTCTTGAGCACATCATGAATCCGTACGCCACCGATGCCGCGTACGGATTGTCTCACGAGGAAGTAAAGGAACGCCTTATCTCTACGATGCAATACGCTTCTGAGAAGGGCCTCAAGACCATCTTCATGGGCTGGGACCTCACGCGTGGCGATGACTGGGATTTCGTGAAAGACATGTACACCACCCTCGCGCGGGAGACGAAACTGGACGGGCTTGTTGCAGTCGATACTGTTGGCGTTGCGTCGCCAAGGGCTGTTGGCTACCTGTTCCGCAAGTTGCGGGAGTGGTTGCCCGGAGTGCCGCTGGAATTCCATACCCACAACGAATTTGGCCTTGCTAATGCCGGCGTACTCGAAGCAGTGGCGAATGGCGCGTCCGTCATTCATACCGCCTACAATGGATTGGGCGACCGGACGGGTAATGTGGCGACCGAAGAGGTCGTCGTCATGCTCGAGCTGATGGCCGGTATCAAGACCGGCATCGACCTGAAAGGCATTACCAACGCGTCCCTAACGGTTGAGAATATCTCGAGGCGTCAGTTGGCCGGCAACAAACCCATAGTCGGGCGCGACCTTAACAAGCTCGAAACCGGCATCGCCGCTGACCTGCACCGCAAATTCAGGGACGCTGGCTTTGATGTTACGATTCAGGCGTTCACGCCCGAGGTCGTCGGAATGGAGCCACTCCACCTTGTCATGGGCAAGAACAGTGGTGCTGCTACAATCGAGTTCTACCTCGACAAGCATGGTCTTACAGCCAGTGAGGACCAGGTCAAGGAAATCACTGACAGGGTCAAGCGGCAAGGCCGGGTGCAGCACACGCTGCTTACGGAGTCGCAGTTCTTGAAGATCTGCCGTGACGTCCTGGGCAACTAG
>CAZKHH010000069.1:0-10369 GCA_964552485.1 uncultured Dehalococcoidales bacterium
GGCAACTCAAGAATGATGAGTGTGGTCACGGCCACGACAACGGCCATCAGGACGAGGCCCGTGGCGGCGATAAGCCCGAGTGCCGCGGTCAGCCAGATAGATGCAGCTGTCGTCAGGCCGGAGACGCCCGTGCCTTCGCCACGGAAGATGACGCCTCCACCGATGAAGCCCACTCCGGCCACGACCCCCGCGGCCACACGGGCCATGTCCGCCTCTCCGAATCCGTAGACCGATGCGAGGGTGAAGGTAGCGGCGCCGAGACCTATGAGGCAGTGGGTGCGCAAGCCGGCCACTTTGCCGCGGAGCTCACGCTCGTATCCGATCGCAGCCGAGAGCACGACCGCGAGAATCATGCGCAGCACGATATCGGGCCATCCAGTCAACACCCTTTACCTCCCCCTCATGTATCTGCCGGCGGCCATTAACCATGGTCCGACCGCGTGTCAGTCCGCAAATACCGCTCCTGTGCTCGCTGATGTGACTTTTTCGGCGTAACGCTTGAGGTAACCGGTTGATACTCGAGGCACGAATCCGGGCACGGCACGGAGCCGGTCTTCGATGTCCGAGTCGCTGAGGTCGGCCTCGAGACTGCACTCGGGGATGTTTATGCGGATGGTATCGCCGTCGCGCAGAGCCGCGATGGGCCCGTGCGCTGCCGCCTCCGGAGACACGTGCCCGATAGAGGCGCCACGGGAAGCACCCGAGAACCGCCCATCGGTGATGAGGGCGACGGTCTTATCCAGGCCCATGCCGGCGAGCAGAGACGTCGGCGTGAGCATCTCGCGCATACCCGGACCGCCTTTGGGTCCCTCATAGCGTATGACCACAACGTCGCCGCTCTGTATGCTGTTGTTCATGATAGCTTCGGTTGCCTGCTCCTCGGAGTCGAACACCCTGGCAGGGCCGCTATGGACCTTCATCTCGGCAGCGACGGCTGCACTCTTGACCACGGAGCCTTCGGGGGCGATGTTCCCGAACAGGATTGCAAGCCCGCCTGTCGGCGAATATGGAGCAGAAGGACTGTGAATGACATCGCGGTTCTTCACGGTGTACTGAGGCACCAGTCTATCGAGGGTGGCCCCTGAGACTGTCCTGGCATTCAGCTTCAATGTGTCTGCTATCTCATGCATGACGGCATAGATGCCGCCCGCCGCGTCGAGGTCTTCCACGTGATGGTGGCCGGCCGGTGCAAGCTTGCATAGATGAGGTACGCCGGCACTGATTTCGTTCAACCAGGAAAGCGGGAAATCGACACCGGCTTCGTGAGCAATTGCGGTCAGATGCAGCACGGAGTTGGTGCTTCCACCCAGCGCCATATCTACAGCGAACGCGTTCTGAATCGAGTCGCGCGTTATACAGTCGCGAGGCTTGATATCCTGCTCGAGTGTCTTCAGCACCTGACGGCCTGAACGATACGCGAGGTCCAGTCTTTCCGACTTGATTGCCGGTATCGTGCCATTACCAGGCAATGCCATGCCGAGAGCCTCGGTCATGCAGTTCATGGTATTGGCGGTGAACATGCCGGAACAGCTTCCACAGCCGGGACAGGCGGTACGCGTGAATTCCTCGAGCTGCTCTTCGGACATGTCGCCACGCACGGTCTTGCCCACTGCCTCGAACAGACTGCTGAGGTCGATGGTCCGCTCCTCGTTATCTGTCCAGAGATGACCGGCCATCATCGGGCCGCCGGCCACGAAGATGGCCGGGATGTTCATACGGGCGGCTGCCATGAGCATGCCGGGTACTATCTTGTCGCAACTGCATATGAATACGAGTGCATCGAATGCGTGAGCCTGTGCGGCGATTTCCGCCGAATCCGCGATGAGTTCCCTGCTCGGCAGACTGAATTTCATGCCGGGATGATTCATGGCTATTCCATCGCACACCGCGATGGTGTTCATCTCGAACGGTACGCCACCACCGGCACGAATACCTTCCTGCACCGCCCTTGAGACCGATTCAAGGTGCATATGTCCCGGGACGATACGGTTGTAGCTGTTGATGACACCTATGAAAGGCCTGTCCCAGTCGCTCGCGCTGCAGCCCAGCGCGTAGAAGAGCGATCTGTGGGGGGCTCGTTCAACTCCTCGTTTTACGACATCACTTCTCACTGTATGTGACCTCCTTAGCGGGTTCGCGTGTGCCAATTCTACAGCAGGCCCACTGCCCCAGCAATACGCGCGCCATTGACCGGGCAGAAGCATGAGCTTACCATTTCACCGTATGGCCCGGGTCCATGAGTACCGGTTGCGGCCTGCGGAAGCCGTAGCCTGGAGAGGCTGGCAAGACCGGGCAGGTGCGCTTCGGAATGCAGGTACCTTAAGGAGGTGACGCTACACCATGGAACGTATCGGATTCATTGGAGTGGGAAAAGTCGGGACGGCGTTCGGCGTCAGGCTTGCGGAGCAGGGATTCCCTGTAGTGGCGGCGATGGATATCTTCCCGGATGAGGCAAGGCGTTTTGCCGACTCGATATCCGGCTGCGCGGTATACGATAGCGCACAACAACTGGTAGATGAGATGGACTTCGTGTTCATCACGACGCCTGACGATGTTATAGCGCAGGTAGCCGGAGAAGTGCGATGGCATGCCGGACAATCGGTAATTCACTGCAGCGGCGCCAACTCCGCCGCGATACTGGAGCCTGCACGCACCGCGGGGGCGCATGTCGGATGTCTTCATCCGTGCAACACCTTTGCCAGCATCGCCCAGTCCCTGGAAAACCTCCCGGGATCTACCTTCACACTGGAGGCTGAGGAGCCCGTATTGAGCGACCTCAAGAAGTTCGTTCAGTCGCTTGACGGGCGTGCCCTGATGCTCAAGGAAGAGGACAAAGCACTGTACCACGCCTCGATCTGCGTTGCCTGCAATTACATGTACACTATCGTGAACATTGCAACGGAGATGTGGAAACACTTCGATATAGACCAGGCCGATGCGTTAAGCGCGTGCATGCCCATACTGAAAGGTACGCTCAACAATATGGAGCATGTTGGATTCCCCGGCTGTCTGACAGGGCCGATTGCGCGCGGCGATGTAGGGACCATCCGAAAACACCTGCAGGCGCTTGAAGAAAGGGAGCCCGACAGGGTCGCTTTATACAAAGCACTTGGTCTTGAGACGATACCGATCGGACTTGCCAAGGGAACGCTTGCCGAGGACAAAGCGGCTCAACTGCGGCAGATGTTCGAGTAATAGGCATAGCGGAAAGGAGGCTAACATGGCCAAAAAGAAAACAGTCCTTGACTTCATACGGATGAAGCAGAACGGTGAAAGGTTCTCGTACCTCGTATTGTACGACTTCTCGTTCGCCATGCTTGCTGAGCAGGCCGGAGTCGATATGATACTGGTCGGCGACTCAATGGGAAACGTGATCTACGGGTATGACGGAACGGTGCCTGTGACGCTGGACCAGGTTATCCATCACGCAGGTGCAGTCCGCAGAGGAGCACCCAACACGTTTATCGTTGGCGACATGCCGTTTCTGTCCTACGCGGTCTCCATCAGTGAGAGCGTCGCGAACGCCGGCCGCCTGTACAAGGAGGCCAATGTGGACGCGGTCAAGATGGAAGGAGGCAGGCGTATCGCTCCCCACATCCGGGCTGTCGCCGACGCCGGCATGGTTGTCCACGGACATATCGGCATTACTCCCCAGACCGTGGCTGCGCTCGGAGGCTTCGGAGCGCAGGGCCGCACCATGGATGCAGCCCTCATGCTGCTGGAAGATGCCCTCGCGGTCCAGGAAGCCGGCGCGTCGGCGATAGTCCTTGAGGGACTGCCTGCTGAAGCCGGCAAGCTGATCACTGAACGACTGAGCATTCCCACAGTCGGAACGGGCGCCGGGCCATCAACCGACGCGCAGTGTTTGAACTACATGGATGTGCTGGGCGTCTTCCAGATGTTCACGCCGAAGTTCGTAAAGAAATATGCGCAGATGGGAGACGAAATACGCACGGCCTTCTCGACTTTCTTTGAGGAGATCCGCAGTGGCGTGTACCCGGCTCCCGAGCACTGCTACTCGATGCGCGAAGGCGAGGTCGAGCGACTGAGTCAGTGGGAGAAAGAGAATCCATAGTGCCGCACGTGCGCGGCTTGTGTGACACACAGATAGAGGAGGCGATATGGCCAAGAAGAAGAGTGTGCTCGATTTCCTGATGATGAAACAGAACGGCGAGAAGTTCACAGAGCTTGCGCTCTATGACTACACGGCTGCGCTGCTCGCGGAGCAGGCCGGCCTGGAGATGATACTGGTCGGGGATTCGATGGGTAACGTGGTCTACGGCTACGACGGTACAGTGCCGGTAACCATGGACCAGATGATATATCACGCGCAGGCTGTGCGCCGCGGCGCGCCCAATACATTCGTAGTCGGAGATCTGCCGTTTCTGGCCTATCAGACGTCGGTCGAGGATGCGGTGAGGAATGCCGGACGGTTCTACAAAGAAGCGAACATGGATGCCGTGAAGCTCGAAGGAGGTCGCCAGATGGCGCCGCAGATACGTGCTATCTCGGATGCGGGAATGCTCGTGATGGCGCATATCGGGCTGACGCCACAGAGTGCCGCACAACTCGGCGGCTTCAAAGTCCAGGGGAACACCGCCGAAGCTGCCATGCGCGTCCTGGCGGATGCGAAAGCGCTCGAGGCTGCCGGCGCGTTTATGGTCCTTCTCGAGGGCGTTCCGTCTGAGACGGGAAAGCTGGTTACCGAGGAGTTGAGTGTGCCCACAATCAGTGTCGGCGCGGGCCCGCACTGTGACGCTCAGGCAGTTCTGCTGAGCGACATCATCGGGATGTATCCTGTGTTCACGCCGAAATTCGTGAAA
Organism: uncultured Dehalococcoidales bacterium; assembly: GCA_964552485.1. Lineage (GTDB taxonomy): Bacteria > Chloroflexota > Dehalococcoidia > GIF9 > AB-539-J10 > SKVJ01. Next base: position 4,824 of record CAZKHH010000069.1, read on the forward strand.
CGGTATGTCACTGTGGGCGACGACATCGTGAAGGCTGTAGGCCAGTTTGTGGAGGAAACGAAGTCGGGCGTCTACCCTGGTCCGGAGCACTGTTACAAGATGAAGGAAGGGGAGATGGAGCGACTCGAGTCCATGCTGCAGGAGCAGACGCCGCTGGGCTGACAGAGCCATCACGCGGTCAGGCATCGCAGACATGAACGCCGGGTCCCATGGGACCCGGCGTTCTCTGTTGTACGTGGTATTCGGCTCCGTGCCGCACCTGGCTATAACATCATGCTTGGCAACCAGAGGATTATCTGGGGGAAGATGATGAGAAGCACGAGTGCGAACACGATGATGAATACGTACGGGACCATACCCCTGATTATGGCAGCGGTAGTCAATCCGAGGGCAGGGTCTGCAGCGCCCCTTACATAGAAGAGCGCGTACGCGAACGGGGGAGTCATGAAGGACATCTGCAGGTTCACGCAGATCATCATGGCGAACCAGAGGGCATCGAAGCCCGCAGCCTCAGCAATCGGAGTGACGATAGGCACCATGATAAAGATGATGCCCAGCCAGTCGATGAGGAAGCCGAGTATGAAGCAGATGAACATTATGATGAAGAAAACGCCCCACCTGCCACCGGGGGCCTGAAGCACGAATTCGCTGACCACCTGGTCGCCGTTTGCCCGCATGAATACGCCGACGAAGGCGAAGGCCATTGCGCCGATGAGTAGGACCATGCCGGCCACACGAACAGTCGTCATGGCGGTGCGTGCAAGCGTATGCCAGTCGAGTCGACGGTATGCAGCGGCCAGGAAAATCGTTGCAAGCGCACCGACCGCAGCAGCCTCTGTTGGTGCCGCGATTCCCATGAAGATGCTGCCGAGCACCGCCAGAATCAGAACCACTGGCGGAACCAACGACTTCGCAAGCTTCGACGCCTTGACCATGAATGGTACTGCCCTTTCCGAAGCCGGAACGGGTGGAGCCAGGTTTGGCTGTATGAGGCACCGTACAATAACGTAAGCGAGGTACAGGCCTGACAGCAGGAAACCGGGCAGGAAGGCAGCGAAGAACAGGCGCCCGACCGAAAGGCCGGCCATCGGACCGTAGACCACGAGCATGATGCTCGGTGGAATCAGGATTCCAAGCGAGCCGCCGGCGCAGACCGCCCCTGCCGCAAGCGATTTGTCATACCCCCTGTTGATCATGGCGGGAAGGCCGATAAGCGCCAGCATCGTCACCGAGGCGCCGATGATGCCGACGCAGGCCGCAACGACCGTTCCAATGATTATGGTGCTGGCTGCGAGACCACCCCGCACACCACCAAACCAGAGGTAGAGGGCATCATACATCCCCTCGGCCACGCCCGAATGCTCAAGCATGGTGCCCATGAAGACGAACAACGGGACGGCGAGAAGCGTGTAGTTCTCCATTGCGTTGAAGAACCGTCCATAGTACAACTCGCCGGCCACCTTCGGGCCGAAGGCAAGAATGCCGAGAACCATTCCGACGCCGCCGACAGACAGCGCGAGGGGGAAACCCAGGAACACGCCAAGGAGTATTCCGGCCAGCATGAGAACGGTGATAAGTTCAGGACTTATGTCAATCATAAGGCTGGCTCCTTACGGCGAAGTACGCGTCACGTACGACCATGGCGATACCCTGCAGCAAGAACAGCAGCAGGCCCACGAACAGGATTGTGCGAACAGGCCCGAGCGGCGGATACCAGTACGTCATCATGGACTTCTCACCGGTAGTGATTGCGTACACGGCCCATTTGTACGACACGTACGTGAGGTATCCTATAGCGGGCAGGAAGAATAGAAACCAGAGCACGACATCTACGATCGCCTTCACGCGGTCAGAAAAGCGACTGTAGAGGACATCAACTCGTACGTGCCCCTTGTGCAGAAGCACGTACCCGAAAGCGAAGGAATAGAGCAGTGTTCCGGTCCAGGTCTGGATTACGGGCAACTGACTGGTAGGCTCATTGAAGATGTAGCGCATCATCACCTCAGAGCAGACGACCACAATGAGGAATAGCACCACGAACTTCAGCTTCTCGCCTATCCACTCGTTGACCGAGTCGATAATCTTGAGAATTGTTCTCATCAAGGTTCCTCTTTCGTTGGCTAGGATTTTCGCTATTGACCCGGTCAAAGCCCGTCCAAAACAACGAGACTACCGGGTTGTCAGCGCTTCATGCGAGTCCCCCTCGGTATTGTCCGAGGGGGACTCGCATGCCTAACCATGATTCAATGTGGGATCGTCTAGCTCAGGTCGGTCATTACATCGTACGGGAAGCCGTACAGTTCCTCCCAGTCCTTCGCGAACGGGAGATAGTGATTGACCATGTAGTCCTCGAGCTCGGGAAATTTGGTAACCTCTTCCGCGTAGTATTCCTTTGCTGCTGCGACGAACGCAGAGTCGATTGAGCTGGGAAGCGGTTCAATGGTGATCTCCTTCTGCATCTCAACCAGCGCGTCAGCGTTGCGCGAGTGCAGCATGGTGTGGTAGTTCACAGCCTCAGCGACCGCTGCATCCTGCACAATGGCCTGTAGGTCTGCAGGCAACTCATTGAACTTCTCCTCGCTCACGAGCAACTGGTAGATCTCCGTGGGAGCGCGGCTGGGGGACAGGTATGCATATTCGCTCGCCTCCTGCAACCCCATGGACAGGTCGAATGCAGGGCAGCTGCATTCAAAGGCGTCGATCACGCCGCGCTGCATGGACTCGAAGATCTCTCCAAGGGGCATGAACACGGTGCCGACACCCATGCCCTCAAGGACCTTGCCGGCGTCACCGGACGCGCGCATCTTTATGCCTTCGAGGTCTTCAGGGCCGCTCAGGGGCTTCGTGGTATGTATCCAGATCTCGGGCAGGCCATGCAAACCACCACCGAGATCGATGAAGGCATAGCCCTTGTCGCGGTACCACTTGTTCATGACTTCGTAGCCGACCTGCCTGTGGAAGATCATCATCGGCAGGGGCGGCATACCACCGGGGCACTGCGAGAACACCGTCTGGAACCGCATGTCCGAAGACATGTAGGAACCACCACCGGCGGCGAAATCGAGCACGCCGGAGTTGATGCCCTTCCACTCCTCGGTCGCGGGAACGACGGCTCCCGCCGGATGAGCCTCGATCTTCAGCCTGCCGTTGCTCATCTCTTCGATAGTATCGGCGACCCTCACGAGGCCCTCATGAACCGGCATCCCAGACGGCAGGGCGGCTTGTGCTACCCACTCGAAAGTCTCATCGGAAGGCTGGGATGGAGTGTCCCCGTTGTCCCCGTTGTCTCCGTCATCCGGGACATCGCCATTACCGTTGTCAGGCGGGGTCGTTTCGTCTGGAGCGCAACCAACGGCTACTAAGCTGACTACCATCAGCAGCGCTGCCAGTGCGAACAAAATTCGCTTAGGCATTTCTTTCACCTCCTCAGTCTATGTGTATCAAATCGATGTACGGGCTGCCTTGGTCCGCACATCGCTTGATGCCTGCTTCCGGCGCCTCACCGGCACCCGTTGCAAGGGGAGCTGTTTAGCAGTATAGAAAGGCAGATTTGCGTATGTCAATACTAGTGGCACGCAATTCGATAGAAGTCGTATACGAACTTGTTGGGAGGGTGTTACATGGTCGTGTAACGGTCTCACCGAGGGCGAGACTTGCAATGACAAAAGGAGGGGCTGTGGACCACAGCCCCTCCCTATCAAGTACTTACGTTTCTGTTGCTTACAGCATCTGCCCCGGCAGCCAGAGAATGATATCGGGGAAGATGATGCAGAGCACGAGTGCTAGTGCGACAAGGATGATGTACGGGATTACGCCCTGGATAACGTCCTGCGTCTCGACCCCGAATTCCGGCGGCGATGCGGCCTTCACGAAGAAGATTGCATACGCGAACGGTGGCGTCAGGAATGACATCTGCAGGTTGATACAGATCATCATGCCGAACCACAGCGGGTCGAAGCCGACCTCGACAGCGATCGGAGTGATGATGGGCACCATGATAAAGACGATGCCGATCCAGTCGATGAACATGCCGAGGATGAAGCACAGGAACATGATTACGAAGAAGACGCCCCACTGCCCACCGGGTGCGGCAAGGAGGAGATCAGTGACGACACCGCCGCCCCGCGCCCGGATGAATACCCCGACAAACGAGAAGGCAAGAGACGCGATCAACAGGATCATGCCGCTGTGTTTGATAGTGGTGAGCGCCGTGTCCATGAGCGCCCTGAAGGAGAACTTGCGGTATACGACTGCAAGCAGGGTTGCCGCAAGTGCGCCGACCGCAGCCGCCTCGGTGGGTGCTGCAACTCCGAAGAATATGCTCCCTAGGACGGCGAGTATCAGAGCTCCTGGAGGCACAAGCGCCTTGGCCAGCAGCCATGAACGCTCCAGGAATGGGACGGCGCGCTCCTCCTTGGACACAGGCGGCGCCGCGGCCGGCCTGAGGACGGAGTAAATGAGGATGTAGCCGATGTACAGCCCCGACAGAAGGAAGCCTGGTACGAATGCTCCAAAGAAAAGACCGCCGACGCCGAGGTTTGCCATCGGCCCGTAGACCACCAGCATGATGCTTGGCGGAATGAGAATGCCAAGCGTGCCGCCGGCGCAGACGGAGCCGGTCGCTAAAGGTTTGCTGTAGCCGCGCTTGAGCATGGCAGGTATTCCAACCAGTGCGAGCATCATTGTCGATGCCGCGATTACGCCCACGCACGCGGCCATGATCGTACCAATGAGGATGGTCGTGACGGCCAGTCCGCCGCGGAGGCCTCCGAACCAGAGGAACATGGCGTTGTAAAGCTGCTCGGCCACGCCAGTCTTCTCAAGCATCGTTCCCATGAATATAAAGAACGGTACGGCGAGCAGGATGTAATTGGTCACCTGGTTGAACATCCTGTTGTAGTACATGTCGCCGATGATTCCGGGACCGAACATGGCGAGACCGACAATGAGGCCGACCGCGCCGACCGAAATGGCGAGCGGATAGCCGATGAGTACACCGACGAGAATGCCTCCGAAAAGGAGGACAGTAGCGAGTTCCGCACTCAGTTCAATCATAACGTTCACCTTTCCCGGCGAGGTAGAGGTCGCGCCAGAACTGCGCCAACCCCTGCAACAGGAACAGCAGCAGGCCGACAAAGATAGCCGTCCTCAGCGGGGCGATGGGCCAGTAGAGATAGGTGAACACCGATTTTTCCCAGATGGTCCAGGCCCTGACCATCCAGTTGAATGATTCATAGGTAAGGAAGCCGATGACCGGCAGAAACAGCACGAGGAAAGCCGCTACGTCGACCCTGGCCCTGGCCTGTTCGGAGAAGCGGCCGTAGAATACGTCCACACGGACGTGCCCTTTCTCCCTGTGCACGTAGCCCCATGTCAATACATACATGGCAGCTCCGATGTGGATCGGTGTCTCATAGCCCCACATCGTGGGAGCTCCGAACGCGTACCGCTGGGTTACCTCGAGGCAAGTGAAGCCGGCCGCGATTATCACCATCCACTTTGTGATCTGTCCCATGTGACCGTTCACCGTGTCTATAGTGTTGAGA
>CAZKHH010000070.1:0-10249 GCA_964552485.1 uncultured Dehalococcoidales bacterium
GTTGCGCACCTCTATGCTTCAGAGAGAATGAGCGTAAGCTTCATTTCACAGGAGTCGAACATTTCTTTCAAGACGCATAGCCACGATAACGAGGAGATAGTAATAGTGCTTGATGGTGAGCGCGATGAGATAGTGGATGGCGTGCTTTATCGCATCAAGGCCGGCGACATAATGACTGTGCCGCCAGGTGCGGTTCATGGTTCATATACGTATGAACAAAGCTGTAAGGTCATTGAGGTATTCGCTCCGCCGCGTGAAGACCTGTTCGCGAGGCTGATGACTACCGGAGAGGCCGGCTAGTCCGGAGAGAACACCACAATCTGCTACCGGGAGGCCCTCACCCTCTTTCACATGATGACGCATAGCAGGCACGGATAATCCTGCGTCAGGTCCTGTGCTATGCGTACGCCGCCCCCTCACTGCGGAGGCAATCTCACGGGGGATTCAACCCCGAAATACACTTTGGTGTGTGGCCAGGGAATCTCGATTCCTTCCTCGTCGAAACGATCCTTCAACCGCCTTCGAAGCTCGCCCATAAGCGCCCACTGGCGTATGGGCTTCGTATCCGCCAGTATCTTGATTTCAATGCCGCTGTCGCCCAGGTTGTCGACCCTTTCGGCGTGGGGCACTGTCAGCAGGTCGCTGCCCCACACAGGGTCGTCCTTCATCTGTTGCCCAACTTCATTGATGACTTCGAATACGCGCCCCAGGTTTTCTTTGTAGGCCACACCTACATTGAGATTGATGCGGGACCAGTCGCGCGTCATGTTGCTCGCCATCTCAACCTTGCTGTTGGGGATGATATGGAGCGTGCCGTTCAGGTCTCGCAGCAGTGTTCTGCGCAGAGTGATAGCTTCGACAAGCCCGCCGGTGCTACCTATGACGGCCACCTCGCCGACTCTGTACCAGTCCTCCATTAGGATGAAGAAGCCGTGGAGGTAGTCCCGGACAATGTTCTGCGCCGCGAGGCCAATGGCCAGTGCTCCGAGACCTACAGTGGCAAGCACCGGGGCGATATCCATTCCCGTTTCGCTGAGGATCATGAGCGTTGCGACAATCCATATGACGATTGATGTGAGTTGTACGAGTACGCCGGTGAGCGTGTCCGTTCGCTCTGCAAGGACTTCCCGGGAATCATCACGACGCAGACATATCTTCACGGACATTGCTCTCTGTATGAGACGCGTGAGGATTGCCCTGATAATGATGGCTAACACAAGTATGACTAGGGCGCGCACAAGGACCGGCCACACTGCAACCCACCTCAGGTCTATTGCAGGCATATCATCTCACTCCTTCACTTCCCTGTGTAGATGGATTCCCAAGGTGACACCTTAGCACACGCAGGGTGCGCAGCAGAAGTCACTTGATCCCTGTGTTACAATCCCCGCTTGTTGTGGCGCGTGATGACTTGTCTCCAAGTGGGGCTCTTTCGTCGAAGCGCCCACGCATCTTCTACGGTTACTGGCTGGTCCTTGCGACATTCATATTCCTGTTTCTCGCCATCGGCTGCGGTTCCTTTGCATTCAGTTTGTTCGTAACTCCGCTTCAGGACGAGCTTGGTTGGGGGCGTGGTGAGATAATGGCTGGCTTCACCGTCTTTTTCGTAACGATGGGACTTGTGTCGCCGATCGTCGGGCGCTTCGTGGATCGTTATGGAGCGCGCCCCGTCATTCCTGTTGGTGGCGTAGTCATGGGGCTGGGCTTCCTGATGGTGAGCCAGGTGAGCGAGCTGTATCCTTTCTACATCGGCTACTTTGTGGTGGGCGCCGGAGCAGCCGGCATGGGGCAGGTGCCGTCGAGCGCCGTGGTTTCGCACTGGTTCAAGAAGAGGCGGGGCACCGCGATCGGCTTTATGGCCGCCGGTGTTGGCGCCGGCGGTCTGATAGCGCCGCTCATAAGCTACTTGATAGTGAACCAGGGGTTCCGGTTCGCGTACCTCGCCATGGGCATTGCTATCTGGGTGATTGTCATCCCGCTCGGTGCAATAGTGGTACGTACCAGGCCGGCTGAGATGGGCCTCTATCCTGATGGTGCCCCTGCTCCGCCGGAGCCACTTCCCGGCGAACAGGTCACGGCACCAGTCATCACCGGTGTCACTCTGCGTGAGGCTGCAAGGACGCTCACCTTCTGGCTTATAGTCATCTCGTTCTTTCCGGCGTGTTTCGCGAGCATGGGTCTCGTCCAGGCTCCGGTGCCGTTCCTACAGGATATCGGCTATCCCATGGCGACGGCTGCGACTGCGCTGAGTGCTGTAGCTATCGGCAGTGGACTTGGCAAAGTGTTCTTCGGATGGCTGTGCGACCGCATCCAACCTCAGAAAGCCTGGGCTATCGGCCAGGCACTGATGGCTTCATCCGTTCTGATTCTACTGAGTGTGAGAGGCGACTCCCCGGTGATTCTTATCTGGGCGTATGCATTGCTTCTCGGGTTCGGTGTTGGCTCATGGTTGCCGACCCTCTCCATGTTGGCCAGCACCAATTTCGGACTGCTTGCGTACGGCGCTGTCTTTGGAGCGCTTAATCTTGTCCAAAGCCTCGGCACGGCTACGGGACCTTTCTTTGCCGGAGTGATGTACGACGCCACGGGCACGTATTACTGGGCGTTCGTGACCTTCGGCCTCCTGTTCGCCATCGGCATACCGGTCATCCTACTGGTCAGAAAGCCAAAGCAGCTGCATAGCTAGCTTTGTCAGTTCCTTGTTCGTCTGTTCAGAGAGGTCATGATCTGTACTCGGCAGCGTCGGCACTCCGCTGACGTGCGCGTGCCACCAGAAGCAGTCCCAGCGTTGCCAGTGCAAAAGTCAACGACACTACTAATACAGCCTGAAACCCGGCGAGTGTCGACTGGACCTCTACTGTGGCAGAGTTGACCTCCGCTGTTGACGCCATCTGGGTTGCTCTCACGTATGCGTACGTATATGCCGTGCCTGCGACGGCCAGCCCGAGAGAACTCCCGATTTGCCTTGTTGTTGCAACCATCGCTGACGCTGTGCCCAACTGTGGCTTCGGAACTGAACCCATGATGCGGCTCGTATTCGGTGCGACGAAGAAGCCTGCGCCCAGCCCTATTACTGACAGAAGCAGAATGAGATACGGTATTCTGGTATCTGCACCGACCGTCAGCAGCATGAGCAGTGTTCCCAGGGCTACCATCGCGGCCCCAATCGTGGCGAGCACCCACGTGCCAACCCTGTCGGAAAGGTGGCCGGAGAGCGGGGAGACGAGCGCTCTCACTGCCTCAATCGAAGCTACCACCAGTCCGGATATGGTCGCGGATATGCCAAGTGCCTGCAGGACCAGGTAGGGTAGAACAAAACGCAGGCTCAGCGAGGATACGTAGAACAGAGTATGTGCTGCGTTCGTAGACGAGAATGAACGTGTCTTGAAGAGCGAGAGGTCGAGCACCGGGTCGCAAGCGCGACGTTCGATGCGCACGAAGGCAATGAGCAGAAGCACCCCGAGTGCCATTGCTCCGATCACCAACGGCGACGTCCAACCGCTACTCTGCCCTCTGTTGATCGCGACGAGCACCGACGCCAGGCCAACGAACAGGGTGCCGCTCCCGGCAAGGTCGAACGCACGATGCTTTCTTTCAGAGGCTTCGCCTCTGAGCAGGGGTGTGAGCGCGACCGCGAGCAGACCTATGGGGATTCGCGCGTAGAACACGGCCCGCCAGCCCATCCAGTCGAGCAACGCTCCCCCGGTTGCCGGTCCGGTCAGAAGCCCGATTGACACCACGGTCCCCATGATGCCCAGCGCGCGTCCCCTCTCTTCGGGGGGAAACGATGCCGTCACGATTGCGTTGGACATTGCTACTGCCATTGCCATGCCGGTGGCCTGCAATGCACGGACTCCAACGAGTTGTGTCAAGCTTGTAGCGGCAGAGGAAAGGACAAGGCCCACGGTGAACAGGGCCATCCCGACCAGATAGATGCGTCTGCGTCCCAAAGCGTCACCCAATCGACCGAATGTGAGGACCAGACCGGCACCCATCAGCATATATATGAGCCAGACCCAGACCACGTCGTCGGGCCTCGCGCCATAGTCCGCACCAAGTTCAGGCAGGACGATTCGAACGGCGCCCTCGTCGAGCGTGATGGCAAGCGTGCCCATTGCGACGACGAAAAGGGCCGTCCACTTGTAGTCGAACCTCGTGATACTCATCGATAGCAACCCTGGCCGCAAGATCCGCAGTCAGTCCGCCGAAAGAAGACCGGACGGGGAAGCATACACGAATGGCGGCAGTCTACGCAGGGTGTAACCGAACGGTCAATAGTGCCAGGTGTCGTGACTCGCGACAATGTAGTTCGCGGATGAGTCCTGTAACGGTTAGAGAACAGGAAGGGCTTGTGACGGTCGAGCTGGACGTATGCCATGGACTGGTACAATGGCCGGTGCCTGCCTGGCGAGACGCTTATGAAACCGCCCGATCGTCCGCGAGTCTTCTACGGTTACTGGCTTGTGGCTGTCACGTTCCTGTTTCTGTTGCTGTTTAACGGTTGCGGCACGTTTGTGTTCAGCTTGTTCGTCAAACCGCTTGAGGCCGAACTGGGCTGGGGTCGCGGACAGGTGATGGCCGGTTTCACAGTCTTTTACCTCAGTATGGGTCTTGCATCTCCCCTGGTTGGGAGGCTCGTCGACAGGCATGGAGCGCGGCATGTAATCGTAGTTGGTGGCATATTGATGGGCCTCGGCTTTGTCATCGTGAGCCGTATGAGCCATCTATGGTTGTTCTACGCGGGCTATCTGGTGGTTGGCGTTGGTGCTGCTTCGATGGGGCCCGTTCCATGCAGCGCGGTTGTCTCGAACTGGTTCAAACGCCGACGGGGAACGGCGGTTGGATTGATGTCGGCGGGCATTGGTGCAGGCGGACTCGTAATGGCGCCAATTGTGGGATACTTTCTGGAGACCTTCGACTGGCGGATCTCCTATCTCGCAATGGGAATTCTTATCGTAGCCGTAACAGTGCCGCTCGCGCTGGCTGTCATTCGTACCCGGCCGTCTGAGATGGGACTCTACCCCGACGGTGCACCTGCGCCTGTGGGCGAGCCGCCCGACTCCACACTCTACGGTGGTGAAAGAGAGGGATTCAGCCTCCGGCGGGCGCGGCGAACGATGGCCTTCTGGCTCATTGCCGTGTCGTTCATAGGCTACACTTTCGCGAGCATGGGCACGCTTCAGGGAGCGGTGCCTTACCTTGGTGACCTCGGATATCCGACTGCGACCGTTGCGTCCGCGCTGGGCATCATCGGTTTCGGGAGCGCGACCGGCAAGATACTCTTTGGCTGGCTTTGCGACGTCATGCCGCCGAACCGCGCATTTGCCATTGGGCTTGCCCTGCTTCTCGCAGGGGTATTGATATTGCTTAATGTGAGAACCGATTCATCGGCGCTCCTCATCTGGGCGTATGCGCTGGTGTTGGGCCTCGGTGCAGGAGCATGGCTTCCATGTCTCTCTATATTGACCAGCAGTACGTTCGGCCTTATGGCATATGGTGCTATCTTCGGTGCATTGAACCTGGCACAGAGCGTTGGCACAGCTACAGGGCCGCTGTTCGCCGGAATGATGCACGACGCCACAGGTTCTTACGCGACGGTCTTCGCCACATTTCTGGTCCTTATCTGCATCGCCCTGCCGCTGATTCTCGTGGTGAGAAAACCGGCGCGCCCCGGCGCACCATCTTGAGTCTGCGAGCAGTTTCGGGTGCTATGTGTTTCTTGCCCGCTTCTACTCGGTCGCGGCGCTGCTATCGGAGACAACGCCCGTATGTGGACTGCCAATTGCAAGGATATGCAGCGTCACACCGACGAGGATGACTCCCAGCGCAATCCGGACGATAGAACTATCCGTTGCCAGCGCGGCGCTGAGCCCTATGCCGATCCACAGCAGACTGAGGGTCCACATCTTCGCCCTCCGGGTCATGCCTCTGCCTGCAATGTAGTTGCTGATGTAGCTTCCGAGGAATCGGTTTGTCAAGAGAGCGCGATGGAGCCGCTGTGAGCTCCGCGCATAGCAGATGGCGGCAAGCAATAGAAAGGGAGTGGTTGGCAGAAGAGGGACGACTATTCCTATGACGCCGATGCCAACAAGGGTGGAGCCAGCGACTACGTACAACGCTCTCTTGAATCTTTCGGCCATATCACAGAGAAGATGGCAGGGCTGTCCGCGCGATGTCGAACAGCCCGCCATTCTGCCTGTCTTGGAGCCTGTAACTCTAGTAGTTCTCCGCCAGAAGCTCGTAAAAGGCCCTGGGATGCTTGCATGCAGGACACTCGTCCGGTGCTTCCGGGCCCTCGTGGATGTATCCGCAGTTCCTGCAATGCCATTTCACGGCTGGCTGCTTCTTGAAGACCTGGCCGGCATCCATGTTGGCAGCCAGCTTCCTGTAGCGTGCCTCGTGAAAGCCTTCGACCATACCTATGTGCTTGAATGACTCGGCTATCTCCTCGAATTTCTCTTCCCGTGCGACGTTTTCCGCATCGAGGTAGAGGACGCTCCACTCGAGCTTCTCCCCGTTTGCCGCCGCCTCGAGGTTCGCCCGTGTATCGCCAATCACTCCTGCCGGATAGGACGCCGTAATCTCCACATCGCCGCCCTCGAGGTACTTGAAGAATACCTCGGCATGCTCCTTCTCGTTGGCTGCGGTCTCTTCGAAGATAGCAGCTATCTGCTCGTATCCTTCTTTGCGTGCCCTGCTTGCGAAGAATGTGTAGCGGTTGCGTGCCTGGGACTCGCCAGCAAATGACGCAAGCAGGTTATGCTCAGTCCTGGTTCCCTTAAGTGATTTGCTCAACTCTCGCCTCCTCTTCGATTCTCATCTGCATGTCGGCTCCCCTGCCTGCGGGTCGCCGAAAGCGCTTTCATCCCGGGTCTTATCATGCACCAATTCTCGCATCATGGTCGTAGGAGTGGCAAACGGCAATCGATGGCTGCCTGACTACCCTGTGCGCCTGTCGTGGAGTGGTATAGTGATGCTGTTTGGCAAGACACTGACCACGAAACGAGAATCAAAGAGAGGGAGGCATCATGCCGCATCCCGGGTTCATCTACCAGGTCATGATCGACTGTGCGCCGGAACTCGAGGACGAATTCAACACGTGGTATAACGAAGTCCACATGCCGCTCGTCATGAAAGGCGGAATGCTTAAAGCGGCAATCCGCTACAAGGTGACCGATGCTGTAGAGACCGGTGTGGCGAAGTACACGACCATCTGTGAATTTGACGACCGTGAGACGTTCGAAAAGTGGCTTGCGAGCGACGAGCTCAAGGTAGCTCGTGCAAACACCGCCGAGGTCATGGGTGGCAAGGACGTGGTGTGGACCAGCAAGGCATTCTACGAACCCATCGTTGAATTCGGCTTCCGATAGTCGTGACTAGAAAAACAGGAATGGCATTCGGCAAGAGGAAATACACCAGCCCGAGAGAATTTCTCGGCGACCTCTGGTTTCCAGTCAGGAATAGCCATCGCTTGAAACGAATGGAGCAGAATGGCCTTTTGTCCCCTGCGTTCAGGGAAAGGCTCATGATTGCAGTTACTGCGGTGAATGGTTGCCGCTACTGCTCCTACTTTCACACAAAGATGGCTTTGAAGGCAGGCCTGGAACAAAGCGAGATACAGGAACTCCTCTCCGGTGATCTCGCGGGTTGCACTGAGGATGAGGCTGTCGCTGTAGCCTACGCTCAGCATTGGGCTGAGTCCAACGCTCATCCCGATTCTGAAGCAGTACAAAGACTCCAGCAGACGTACGGAACTGAAAGGTCGGACGCTATCCATCTGATGCTGCGCATGATTCGCATGGGAAACCTCATGGGCAATACGTGGGACTACGTGCTGTATCGTCTCACCCTCGGGCTCTGGGGAGGAAGCAAGCCAGCTCAAGGGTAAGAGCGTACGGGTACTGTACCGGCCTTCTCCACTGGGTCTGGACAAAGGATGTCAGGCATTTTGCTCGTGAGGGTGCTACTATAGGACGGTGACCATGAGACGCTGTCCCGGGGAACTCCAGACGGTCACTAAGAGACCTCTGGCTCTGTCCGCGTTGATGTACGGAGTGGTGATCGGATATCTTGCGTACAAGAAACTGGCAAGAATGCAATCGTCACGAACGACCATCTCTCGCCACAGGTGAATATGCTGCCTGTTGGCGACCCGCCCCGCTGTGAGCCATGAATGCGCCTCGCACATTCCGGGTTATGGCTGTTATCGCGCTCACAAGTGCGCTTCTGACTGTCGGTTGTGCGTGTACGGCGGCGCGGGATGGTGGCACTTCTCCCGACAGCACTTCGGACATGACGCAGGGGCTTCCATCGGCCTCAGTGGTGAATTACTCGTATGATGTACTGAACGTCTACCCCCACGACGAAGTTGCGTTCACGCAGGGCCTGGCATTCGCAGATGGCACCCTCTATGAGGGGACGGGCCGGAGAGGCGAGTCCTCGCTGCGGAAAGTGGACCTTCAGACAGGGGATATCCTGAAATGCGTGTCATTGCCTGACGAGTATTTCGGTGAGGGAGTTGTGGTCGTTGATGACCGTATCGTACAGCTCACCTGGAAGGCTGGTGTCGGCCTTGTATATGACATGAACGACCTCCGTCAGATTGGCGGGTTCATGTACGACACAGAGGGCTGGGGCGTGACGTACGACGGCAATCAACTCGTCATGAGCGACGGCACGTCCAGACTGTACTCCCTCGACCCGGACAGCTTTGTGGTTAGTGGTTCTGTAGAAGTCGTTGAGGGCGGCTCTTCCGTAACACGACTCAATGAGCTCGAGTATGTCAAAGGCCTTGTCTTTGCCAACGTGTGGAAGACCGATAGAATTGCCATGATAGACCCGGCCGATGGCGGCGTCGTCGGCTGGCTCGACCTGAACGGACTGCTGGAATCCCAACCAGCCACAAGGCAGGCAGGTGTCCTCAATGGAATTGCATACGATAGCGTACACGACCGGTTATTTGTGACCGGCAAGCTCTGGCCATGGCTGTTCGAGATTCGCCTCGTTCCGGAATAGCGACCCACGCAAGGTCTGTAGACCCGCAATTCGCCTGTTCCAGGTTTGTGACGGTGGTCGCTGGCCAGCTACCGCCTGAGCCGCGAATAGCGGCGCGTGTTCCTCGTCCGTCCCGTGTGCACCCATTCCACAGCAGAATATGCGGCTACATGACCCTCATCCCGGTACGGGGTCGGACTGGATGAGAGAGATAAGTATCGTGTCCCCAGAATTTCGATTCGCGGCCCTGGTCCCTGAAAGCCGTGTGGAGCCGTGACTATGCCGCCGCGTTTCTCAGCTTCTCCACCAGGTCAGGTCGCGGGGGTGCGAATACGTCCAACACTCGTGCGCCATTCGGCCCGACGTATGCCCCGTGTTCCTCGTTCGGTGCGAAGACCAGGATTTGCCCCTTGTTGACGGGAAAGACCTTTCCTTCGACCACGAAATCGGCACTGCCCTCCAGGAGGATGGTTGTCTGCTCTATACCCTCGTGGCGATGCGGGTCTGCGTAACTGTTCGCAGGCATGTCGACGAAGCTGAGCATCGTCTTCTCTGAGAGAATGGCATGCGCCGTTCCGTGGCTCCCGAGGTCGATAGTTGGAGCACTCTCAGGAGTCATTATCCTCCGATCGAGTTCTTCCTTGCTGGCGAGGGGTTCTTTCCGTTCCATGGGCACCTCCGTAACTTGTCTTGCGTGGTACGGGCCTAGTATACAATGCAGTCTTGTGTGAGCGCGCCGGATTGGCCGGATGCGTCTCGGGTTACCGACTTGGATCCGGGCTTGAAGGCTTTTGCGGTGCAATTGCTGACATTATCTATCACGGTTCGTTGTATTTGCATTAATGGTGGAGTTGGGGCTTGGGTCAAGGGAGTGGCGTCATAGTAAGGGAGAAGAACAATGAAGAGACTGCTTGTGGTAACCATGGTGCTGACCCTGTTGGTAGTCCTGACAGCATCTCCGGTGTTTGCCGGCGGCGACAAAGTAAGGGGAGAGAATGGGCAGGGTGCAGTCAATCAGGTGCAGGTGATGGACCCGCCACCATTTCAACCCTAGTTGGTCCTGAACTCCAGGCCGGTCTTGTCCCCGCCCGTTACCATACGCATGCACATCGGCCCGCTTGGTCTGCTTATGCGTCCAATGAGGACGCCCCACTCGTTCAACTGCCCGTTCCTCTCCTGCTATCGCCCACAGGAGATCCTCACAGCAGGATCTCAACGTCAGCCTGGTCGCGGAGCTCTTCACTCAATTCGGCAA
>CAZKHH010000071.1:0-10231 GCA_964552485.1 uncultured Dehalococcoidales bacterium
GCTTGCTACGCTCGTGCGGCCAACTCTCCACCATTTCCTGGAGTAGACGGACCCTGTCATGCCCGGTTCGGGCATCCATCTCTCTCAAGAGGGCATGTCTTCGTGTGTAATCGAGGGGACGTCTGTTGTCCGGATCGACCATGCTCAGATCCCACAGTTCACTGCCTTGATAGAAGTCAGGTACACCTGGCGATGCGATTTTCAGAAGCGTCTGTGCCAGTGAATTGACCGCACCATGAAAGGCGACAACGCGCTCGAGCGCTTCAAGCTGATTGCGAAGCGTGTCATCGGACAACAGTATCTCGATCGACTTCGTTAGAGCAGCCTCATACTCTTCATCCGGCTCGAACCAGTTCGAGCGCATTTTGGCCTCGCGCGCCGCCTTGACCGTGTACTGCTGGAACCGTTCGAGGAACGCCGGGCTATCAGGCCCTTCCTGTGGCCATACGCCCAGCAATGTCTGTAACAGTAAGAGCATCATGGGCGAATCGATGCGGACGCCCGTCTTTGCATGCAGCTCCGGTAGCTTCTTCACCACGAGTCGCATAACCTGAGCCCAGCGCTCCGGCACTTCAGAGAGGACGTTGATTCTCGCGCGTGCGTCCTCGCCGCGTTTCGTGTCATGTGTTGATGTGCAGTTCATAGTGTCGGGCCATGCCTCGCGTCGCGCGGCGTTGAACGCGTGGAACTCCTGCGGGGAAATGGCTGTTCGCTCAGGTGAACCGCCAACATCATTGAGTGAAACAAGCACCGCGTCGCGGTAGAGCGTGGTGTCTTCGAATCCCTTGGCCATCGCTGCGCCGGTTGTCTGCTGCCAGGTGAGCAGCACATCCATTGCGTGTCCCCGCGCATCGTTCGGCACATCGAGTGTGAGAACTCTACGAACGGTCTCGAGGGCTCGTTGCTGTTCCGGTGTGGTTGCAGATTCCTGTGCTGCAGAGATTGCTCCATCGATCACGTGCTGGTCTGTTAGCTGGATGCCTTCGGCGGGACGGATATACGTGCGGTAGACGGGCACACGAGCCGTCACCTCGAGGATAGCCTTCTCCAGATCGCCGCGTTCCGGGGGATGTGTCCCTATGACAACCGGAAAAATCCTTCCAATGCGAATGGCAAGTCGTCGCATGTCGGCTCTGAAAAGGTGGTCCAAGACAAGTCGCTTGCCGCGAAGAGTGATGGCAGAGCGCCTCGACAGTCGACCAGCGTTGCACTTGTATGTCTTTTCTATCTGGCCGAGACCGTCTGCACCGATGAACAGCCCGTTGGCGATCGAGAGGAATTCATATCCGGTAGTACCCGCAACAGGCCATTCGTCGCGCAGACATTCATCGCCGGTGAGTATCTTCTCAACCACGATGTACGGCTTCGCGCCGTCCGTAGGAGTAGAGATCTCTCCCAGTCGATGGAGATACTTGAGAGGCTCCCTGAGGCCATCGATATGGTCGACTCTGAAACCGCAGACTGCCGGATGCCGGGCCTGCTTCTGGAGAAGCGCGTGGGTGTCTTGGAACACGAGCCAGTCTTCAACCCTGATTCCTATCAGATCGTTTATGTCGAAGAAACGTCTGTAGTTGAGGTGCTGACGGGCCGTCCACCAGTGCTCCAAGACGTAGTTCTGTCGTGTCAATAGTGCGCGCATCGCTGGTCTGCCGGATGAACCAGTATCTGCCTTTCCGAAAAGCGTGTTCAGTGAGTCGTCGGATAGAAGAGCACCATCGTCGAGGGCTCTGAGGATTGCGTCTCGCACAACGCGACGCTGCGTACAATCACTTGAATCCGCGAGGCTTTCAGCTGTTGCGGCCAGCCCCTTGAGAATCGTCTTGACGGCATCGACACTGGCCGAGCGAGCAGCACGGCGGAGGACGATTGCGTACGACGCGACGTCGAGTGGCAGCTTCAAGCCTTTGTAGTCTATGCTGATGCCCGTCTCTTCGATCGTGAGCTGAAGGTCTCCGTGCTCAAGCACCCGGGAGAGTGGCTCTGTAAGCACCGGAAGCAGCACACGGCCTTTGATTCGACCTTCCGCCATCCAGTCAATGTCGAAGTAGTCCGCATAGGGTGATGCCTGACCATTCTCGAGGACGTCCCACCACCATCGATTGCGTGGTGACACGGCCATGTGGTTGGGAACGATGTCGAGGAGCGCAGTCATCCCGAATTCGGAGCACCGCTGAAGCAGCGCAGACCATTCCGTGGTCGTCCCGAGCTCAGGATTGAGGTGTGTCGGGTCAATCACGTCGTATCCGTGCATACTGGCTGGCCGGGCGTGAAAGACCGGAGACAGGTACAGGGTAGAAATGCCAAGTGATGCGAGATAGGGTAGCAGCGAGGCCGCGTTCGTGAATCCAAAGCCCCGGTGGAGCTGGATGCGGTATGTTGCCAGCGGAGTAACGGTGGGTGTCACTAGCCTGTCCGGACCATCAGGTGATTGCCTAGTAAATCGAATCTCTCCAGCCACTCTCGTGCCGCCTCATCACCGCCTTCCGCTGCAGCTTTCCGCTCTTGCCTTGTTGTGGCCAGCATACGGTAGTAGGTGGTCTGTACCTCTCCGAGATCGAGGGGAAACGGAAGCTCTCTACTCAGTTCGATGGCGTCTATCAGGCGGTCCAGCAGGTCAACCTTGTCGGGCTCCTCCGCGAAGCGAGTAATCATCCGCGTGAGCACCTTCTGCAACAGGTAACCGTGCCCCTCATTGTCCAACTCGGAATTCCAGGTCTGGGCGTTATCCACGAGGCTCTTGATGCCATCGGTATCACAGGTCTCACCCGACAGCAGCCTGCGAAGGTCTGTGTTGATGATGAACTCAGCCGCGTCCTTGAAGGCCTTTGGCAGTGGGTTGCCCATCTCAGTCATGAACCGCATGGAAGAGAAGCTGTGTTCGTAGACCTGTCGGAAGACCTGCTCGATGCTCGACAGGGTGCCCTCGAGTATATGCCCCATGACCTTTCGCTGTTCATCGTGGAAGAGCGACTTAAGTGAATATGTGGACGTGCCGAAGTGGCGATCCAGACCACGAATGACCTCGGCGAAATCGGCCGAGTCAAACGCCTGCCTGAGGTCGTCAGCCGTGGCCGTGTATGACTCATCATTCTCGTATTCGCGAATGCCCCCGTTCAGATTATGCTCGCCAAAGTACAGAACACCGACTGTGAACCGTCCGGTCTCTGTGGTTATCTCTGAACTGAGCAGGACTCGCCCCACACCGAGAAGCTCGTGGGCCAACTCCGAACGACGGTAATCCTCCACGGTAACGGGATAACAGAAGATCTTGAACTCCTCCCCGTACTGTTCGAAAAGTGAACTCACGGCGAAGTGCGCCGCGACAGTTGTCAGATCTACCATCGCAGGTCGCACGAACCGTTCGTAGATGTCTCTTCCCGTTCCCTGCTCAGGGATATTGCTTTGTCCGGCGGCGAGGCGTTCCAGGAACTGCTCCTCGATACTATCGCCGAACAGGTCCTGGGCCAGCTGTGCAACGCGACCTGCATACTGCATGACTTGTACGGTCTCGATGCCGGATAGTTCGTCAAAGAACCATCCGCAGCTTGTATACATGAGCATCGCATGTCTCTGCAGCTCCATGAGCTTGAGAACTTTCACTCGCGTGACATCATCCACAGGATGGGTTGTGTGCCGCTCAAGAAATGCCGACACATTCTCAGGGGAACGGTCAAGAATCGGGCTGATGTAGTCGTCCCGGGCATCCCAGGGGTCTTTGACGTATACGGCGGCTGCCTGCTCGTAGAGAGGAGCAACTGTATTTCTCAACCAGTCGAGCGAGTCTCTGAGGGGGCCTCGCCACGCCTGGTCCCAGTCCTGGTGTCCGCCCGTGTTGCAGCCGCAGTCACTTCGCCAGCGTTCGATTCCGTGCACGCAGCTCCATGAACTGTTCTCGAATATCTCGACCTCGTGAGTAGGTGGGTTCAGCTCAAGGAACTCAGCGTAGTTGGTTATTCGGGCGAGATGATTTGTCTCGATGTGTTCCAGGGCATAGGCGAGAGCCATATCTCCGAACCGGTGATGGTGACCGAATGTCTCGCCGTCTACTGCGATGTGCATGAGCTGAGGCCACTCGCGCTCCTCCGCGAATCCGCCGGTCAGGCGAGAGGCGAGCGCTTCCCCGCTAGAGAGAAGTCCTTCGAACGCGATTGCTTTCGCTATGGGGCCATCGTAGAAAAAGAGGATGATACTGCGGCCGGAAGGCAGTGTTTGTATATACGCCGTTGTCGGATCAACTGTCTCGCCGGATACGTCCGTCCACTCTTTCTTGCCTCTCGCGCGAATCCGGGCTGCCTGGCGGGGCGCCAGCACCGTATAGGTCACGCCGTGATCGACCAGCACCTCAAGTGTCTCGATGTCGACTGCGGTCTCGGGCAACCACATGCCCTCGGCCGCACGTTTGAACCGATGCTCGAAGTCCTTGAGTCCCCAGAGGACCTGTGTGGCCTTGTCTCTCCTGTTGGCCAGCGGCATTATCATGTGGTTGTAGGCCTGGGCTAGAGCTGAGCCATGGCCTGAGAAACGATCCCTGCTGTGCCTGTCAGCCTCCAGAATAGCCTCGTATGTGGAGGGAACGCTGCGTTGCATCCACGAGAGGAGTGTCGGGCCGAAATTGAAGCTTATCCGCGAGTAGTTGTTGACTATCTCCGTGATGAAATGCTCGTGGTCGAGGATGCGTGATTCCGAGTTCGGTGTGTAGCACTCGGCCGCAATTCTCTCGTTCCAGTCGTGATAAGGATATGCTGAATCCTGGATTTCTATCTGCTCCAGCCAGGCGTTTTCCCTGGGGGGCTGATAGAAATGTCCATGCACACAAAGAAATCGTTCCATGTATTAGCCGGTCCTTCCTTCTGCCAACACAACAGCCGACCATGGGCCAGGCGTGAGTTCAACCTTGCCAGCGGATTTCACATGTGTCGGCACCGTGGCACCGGGTCCTGCCCAGCGCCTATCAGCCGTGTCGAGTCGCGTGTACCAGTCCCCTTCGGGGAGTTCTATCCTTGTCATCTCCGATTCCCCGCTGCAATTGAGCAGCAGGGCTGTCCGGTGTTGCCCGTCATTTCTCACAGCGGTCAGCACGTTTCGGCTCTTGGATACGCTTTCAGTGTGGAATGCTCCAGACATGCAGGATAGCGCAGGGAGCGTCTTCCTCAGGGCGATGAGCTCGGTATATAGATTCAGAAGAGCTTGATGGCGTCCGCTCCGGGCCAGCGAACGGTCGAGTCTGGCGCTATGGAATGTTGACTCATTCTGGGGGTCGGGCAGGTCTCCATCCCATTGGAAAGAGGCGAACTCGGCCGCACGTCCCTTCCTCACAGCTTCAATCAGCTTCTCGTCGGAATGGCTCACGAAGTATGGAAACGGAGCGGGCTCTCCGTATTCCTCGCCCATGAACAGTAGCGGGATGTACGGTGACAGCAGCACGCAGGCGGCAGCGAACTTCAGTCGCTCGAATGGCACAAGGGTCGTCAGCCGGTCGCCCACCTTTCGATTTCCTACTTGGTCGTGATTCTGAGCGCAGACGACAAATCTCTCGGGTGCTGGATCTTCCGGCGGGGCGCCATGACGTCGTCTGCGGTACCGGGAGTACTGGCCGGTGTAGACAAAGCCCTGGCGCATTGCGTGTGCAAGGTCGTTGGAACCCTCAAAGTCAGCATAGTAGCCCTTATCCTCTCCCGTCAGAGTGACGTGCAGCGCATGATGAAAGTCATCGCTCCACTGGGCATCAATGCCGAGTCCTCCTCTGTTCCGGTCACGAATCAGTCGCGGGTCGTTCAGATCGCTCTCGCCTATGAGGTATAGGAGTCTCCCTGAGCGTACACGCAAGTCCGAGACAGCCCCGGACAGTTCCTGCAAAAAGGGTATCGGGGAGGTGTCGAGTATGGCATGAAGAGCATCGAGCCGAAGTGCGTCGAAATGGAACTCATCGAGCCAGTAGATGGCATTGCCGATGAAGAATTCCCGGACCTCGTCGCTGCCGGGACCGTCGAAATTGATGGCGCTGCCCCACGGGGTCCGGTATGTCTCCGTGAAATACGGGCCAAAATCGGCAGCGTAGTTGCCCTCTGGCCCGAAGTGGTTATACACCACATCGAGAATGGCGGCGAGACCGTGCCGATGGCACGCGTCGACCAGGCGTTTCAATCCCGCAGGTCCACCGTAGCTGTTCTGGACGGCATACGGATACGCGCCGTCATAGCCCCAGTTCCTGTGTCCCGGGAACTGGGCTACGGGCATAAGCTCAATGGCAGTCACTCCAAGCTCGCGCAAACCCGGCAGGACCGGAATGATCGCGTCGAATGTGCCTTCGGCTGTAAATGTACCCGTATGCAGCTCGTAAATGATGTAGTCCTTCAACGGTATCCCACGCCACCGCGTGTCCGTCCACGCATAGTCAGAGGCGCACAACTCCGACGGTCCGTGCACGCCGTCCGGCTGGTATCGCGAGGCCGGGTCGGGCAGCTCTTTTGAGCTGTCAAGAACGTACGTGTAGCGGGTTCCCGGTGGCACATCCGGAATTGTCCCCGAATGGTAGCCTTTTCCAATAGCCTTGAGTGCACCAGGCCCTATGAGTGGCGGCTGCAGGTGCACTTCTACCTGGGTTGTGGAGGGAGCCCACACGACGAATCGGCATGAGCCATCCGGCAGCGCATATGCCCCGGGAGCAGAAACGCATTGCATCAGCGTTTATTGCCCTCCCAGCGCAAGAAGATAGTCGACAAGGGTGGTAGGTCGAGCAAGAGCGAACATGGACGGCCATGGGATGGCAGAGCCGATGTCACCACGGGCGCAGCGGTGCCGCTGCCGCTGCCGCCGTAGCTCACGTCGTCGCTGTTGAGAAGCGGCTTCCATGTGCCTGCCTGCGGTACGCCCAGGATGTAACCGTTCCGCGGAACCGGCGTGAAATTGCAGACGACCAGGACCAAGTCGCTGCCCGTCTTGTCCTTGCGCAGAAATGCCATGACGCTCTGTTCGATGTCATCTGCGCTTATCCATTCGAATCCTGCAGAATCGCAGTCGAGCTCGTGCAGGGCTCCAACGTCGGCGTACGTGTGATTGAGTGCGGAAAGCCACTTCTTCACTCCCGCGTGGGGCTCGTACTCCAGAAGGTGCCATTCGATACTTGCGTCGTGGTTCCATTCGGCCCACTGAGCTACCTCTGCACCCATGAACAGAAGCTTCTTGCCGGACATGCCGTACATGTATCCGTACAGTGCCCGGAGGTTCGCGAATTTCTGCCAGTCGTCGCCGGGCATCTTCCCGATGAGCGATCCTTTCCCGTGGACGACTTCGTCGTGGGATAGTGGAAGCACGAAGCTTTCGGTGAACCCGTACAGCATTCGGAACGTGAGGACATGGTGGTGGAACTTGCGGTGAACCGCTTCGTGGCTCATATAGGAGAGCGTATCGTGCATCCATCCCATGTCCCACTTGAGGCCGAAACCAAGGCCTCCAAGGTAGGTGGGGCGCGATACCATCGGCCACGAAGTCGATTCCTCGGCGATGGTCTGCACGTCAGGATGGGCGCTGTACACTTCTTCGTTCAGCTTGCGAAGGAAAGCGATGGCGTCAAGATTCTCCCTTCCACCAAGCCGATTCGGTATCCACTCACCTTCCTTTCGCGAGTAATCCAAATACAGCATCGATGCCACGGCATCGACGCGCAGGCCATCGGCATGGTACCGGCCCAGCCAGAACAGGGCGCTGCTGAGCAGAAACGAGCGAATCTCGAGTCGCCCGTAATTGAAGATGTAGCTGTTCCAATCGGGATGGTATCCCTGGCGCGGGTCCGAATGCTCGAACAGGTGCGTGCCGTCGAAGTAGGCAAGCCCGTGTTCATCGGACGGGAAATGTGACGGAACCCAGTCCAGAATCACGCCAATGTCGTGCTGGTGCAGGTAGTCGATGAGATACATCAGATCTTGTGGAGTCCCGAATCGACTGGAGGGAGAAAAATAGCTTGTGGTCTGGTAACCCCATGAACCAAAGAACGGATGCTCCATCAGGGGGAGGAATTCAACATGAGTGAACCCGAGCTCCTTAACGTGCTCCACGAGCAGAGGAGCTATCTCTCTGTATGTGAGTGATCGGTATCCTTCCTCGGGCACGCGGCGCCATGAACCAAGGTGCAATTCGTACACTGCCTCTGGGGAAGACAGCGCGTTGCGCTGCTTCCTCTGCGCCATCCAATCCTCATCGCCCCATTCGTACTCCAAGTCCCACACTACCGAGGCTGTGTTCGGGGGTACCTCGCAGAAGGAGGCGAACGGGTCGGCCTTGTTGACACGGTAGCCGCGGTGCTGCGACTGAATATGATATTTGTACAGCGCTCCTCTTGAAAGGCCGGGACAGAAGCCCTCCCAGATGCCGGAGTTGCCGAGCGCCTTGAGCGGATGCGTCGCTGTATCCCACGAGTTGAAGTCACCAACAACGGATACCTTCCTGGCGTTCGGGGCCCAGACTGCAAAGTGTGTGCCGGTTGAGCCCTCAACGGAACCAGGATGCGCACCAAGCTTCTCCTGCAGCCGGAAATGGTTTCCTTCGTTGAACAGGTAAAGGTCTGTGTTGGTAAGCAGCGAATGTCCGTAGACCATCGCGCCAGGTGTGTCAGTCATCAGTCAATCCTCCTTCCCCGCCGTACGTCGACGTCTGCGTTCCTTACTTAGTATGCCAATCATATCCGATGTCCGCGAATCGTCTTCGATCTGGTTGAGTGTCATCGGCATTCGTTGGACCCAATTGGGGTATCTGTCACCCGCACCAGGGATGTTCGGTTGCCGGGTCTCGAGCCAGAAGTCTTCGAGATTTGCGATGACATAGCGGGCGCGGCTTGCGGCCAGCCCACTCAGTACGCTCCGCAACATGGTGTGTTCATCGTCGGAAGGGCTTTCGGACGCGTGGGTTTGGAGCCACCCCTTAAGGCGTTCCTTGATGGACCTTCTTTCCTCTTGTGCTGAAGGAATTTGCACTCTGTCTATGATGCCTATTTCCGCTTGTTCGCGTATGTCAATCCCACGCCAGATAGAGGCGAACGGCGGCATATCGTGTGTGCTTATGCTGGCCAGTGAGTTTGCCGGGACGCGCAATCCGTTGTCTGAGAGAAGTGCGGGCATTTCGTAATAGAGTACGAACATGCGATTGAGGCCGTGACGCGTCATTGCTCTCCTGACAGCGTGAGGAACTGTCCCGAGATCCTCGCCTACCACGGCGGTTCCATTGCGATGTGATTCCAGGCAAAGGATCGCGTACATCTCGTCCGGGCGATAACGGATGTACGTTCCCTCTGCTGCGCTGGCACCTTCGGGCACACAAAACATCCGGTGCATTCCCATGACGTGGTCGATACGGAGTACATCACAGTGCTGCATGTGGTGTTGCAGGCTGAGGCGCCAGTATCTGTAGCCTGTTTCGCGTATACCGGTGGGATGCAGGGGTGGTGCCAACCAACTCTGACCGGTTGTGAACACGGTGTCCGGAGGCGCTCCGCATGATACGCCCGTGAGATGGCTCTCCCTGAACCGCCAGGCATCGTAGCCGTCGGGATGGACGCCTACCGGCAGGTCAAGGTAGAGGCTCGCAGTGTTTGATGCATCGCAGGTACCGCTGAGTTCGCGATGCGCAAGCCACTGGACGAATTTGTGATACCTGCGGGTCTCACAAGTGGCAGGGCTGGATTCAAGCTCTCCGTTTCGCAGTTGGCCCGGCCATTCCTGCCATCGCTGCTGCAATGCTTCGACCGTTCCTCTGAACGAGGCGTAGTCTTCTACAAGTGGATGAGAGCGGCAAAAGGCATCGAGCTCTGATGACAGTGCACCGCTTTCTCTCCAGGCATAACGTGAAAGCGCCTCAAGCACTCTTCTCTTCAGCCGCAAGACCGCCTGGTAATCGACGCGGTCGCTCAGGTTCAGTCTCTCGCGTTCGTCTGCAAAGCCACTGCTCGAAAGAATGCTGGCTGCTTCCGTACACTCGTTCAGGAAATCAACCCCCGCCACGTCAATGAAGAATTCACTCCAGAGGAGCCGTGTAACCGGCAGGTACGGGCTCGGTTCTGAATCACTTTCATAGAAGCAGGGAAGAATGGGTAATGTGCCAACAAGGTGGCCATTATTCTCGTGGATCCAGCGTGAGAGGCACCCCAGTTCACGGTATGAACCGGCTCCCCAGTCAGCTTCATCGCGGAGCGCATACAGAGGAGCAAATACTCCCCATTCCGCTCGTGCACTTTCGCCCG
>CAZKHH010000072.1:0-10068 GCA_964552485.1 uncultured Dehalococcoidales bacterium
ACGCCCAGCAGCAGCGCCGTGTAGAAGACGCTAGAGCCAACGACGAATGTAATCCCGCCGGCCTGGACTGTGATGCCTGCGTCGGTCACCCATGACATTATTGCGGTGATGCCGCCGAGGAGGGCGAAGAACGGCCCGAGTCCCGCTCTGTACCGTAATGCATGTGCACCAAGCACGAGCAGATAGACGAGAACGGCTGCGAGTACGAGAACCAGAATATCGCTGCTCATCGTGGTGGCCGGTTTTCACTCCTATAACTGGAGTACACCAAGGCAACCTAATCATCCGGGTGGTTTTGTGTCAAATGGTTCGTGTGCCTCCCTTGATGAAGGACGACCCCTTACGACATGTGAGTTGGCGGTTGGACTGGCCTGGAAGCCCGCCTGTTTGACACCGCTTGGTACTGTGGGTAATCTCCACTCGCAAACGCCAGATGCACTTCGAGTGGCGTTGATGTGGAGGAGTGCAAGTGAGTCCCGACCGACCGGGCAGAGATGATACGGTCCTGCGGGTTGAACATCTGAACGATGTCCTCCGCGCCATTCGCAACGTCAATCAGCTCATCTTAAGAGAGAAAGACCCCGACACACTGGTGCAGCAGGCGTGCAGACTCCTCGCCGAAGCACGGCAGTATCATTGCGTATGGCTCGCGCTCTGGGATGCGGATGGGCGACCGAGAACGGCTGTTGAGCATGGGGTTGGCCCCGACTTCCAAGCACTTGTCGAACGACTCAGGTCGGAGGAGCCACCTCTCTGTGTGACGACCGCGTTGTCCTCCGCCGGGGTTCACGTGGTCAGGAATCGCACTGCCCAGTGCGGCGACTGTCCACTTTCCCGTATGCATGAGGAGACCGCGGGAATGTTTGTGCGGCTGGAACACGAAGGCACCATATATGGCCTGCTGAGCATCTCCATGCCGGCCGACTACGTTGATGATGACGAAGAGTCTGACCTTGTGCAGGAGATAGCCGGTGATATCGCGTATGCACTGTACAGCATAGAGCAGACGGCGCGCTATCAGAAGAACATGCAGGCCCTCTGGTGGGAGCGCGATTTCACCAGTCGACTGCTCGATATCAGCCCGGTGGCTATCACTGTGGTTGACAGGCAGGGAGTTATTGTCAGGGCGAATAAGGAAGCTGAACGGACCCTTGGTCTTGCGCGGGATGAGATGGCGGTCCGAACGTACAATGACCCTGGTTGGCATATCACCGACTATGAAGGAAATCCGTTTACCGAAGAGCGGCTGCCAGCGCGGCAGGTGCTCGAGCACGGGCAGGCGGTGTACGGCGTCGAGCACGCTATAGAGAAACCTTCCGGTAAGCGAACATACCTGAGAGTCAACGCAGCGCCGGTCCGTTCTGGTACCGGTGAGTTAACGCACATCGTGTGCATGGTCCTCGATGTCAGCGAACAGAGATTGGCCGAGGAGGCGCTGCGTCAGAGTGAGGAAGGATACAGACGGTTGTTTGAGCAGTCACGGGATGCAATCTATCTGATTGCCGCTGATGGCAGAATCACAAACTTAAACTCAGCAGCAACTGAACTGTTTGGCTACACGCGCGAAGAGCTGCTGTCTATGAGTGTCCAGTCTCTATACGCTGACCCGTCCATCCGGTCTGAGGTCTTTGGTGAGGCCTTGGAGCGCGGCGGCCTTAAGGACTTCGCGCTTGCCTTCAGGAGGAAGGACGGAGGCGTTCGAGAATGCGTTGTGACGACGACGGTTCTGAGGAATGCGGAGGGCTCCTTTGTTGGCTTCCAAACAGCCATTCGGGATGTCACGGAGCAGAAACAGCTTGAACGGGCCCTGCGGGAGAGCGAGGAGCACTACCGTTCAGTCTTTGAACAGTCGATGGATGCACTGTACGTCGTAGATGTGGACGGGCGCGCTATCGAGGCCAATCAGCGGTGGCTTGACATGTTTGGCTACACGCGCGAAGAGTTGATGTCGCTGAGAGCCTCTGACGTGTATGTCGATCCGTCCGACCGCGAGGACTTTCTGCGGAAGATGGAGAGTGACGACTACGTAGAAGACGACGTTCTTATGAAGAGAAAGGACGGCTCGGTGTTTACCTGCCACCGCACTGTCACAGCGCGACGCGATTCAACAGGCACCATCGTGGCATTCCAGGGCATAATGCGCGACGTCACCGAGCAGCGCCGGATACAGGAGACTCTACAGGATCGTGAGCAGAAATACCGTTCTCTCTTCGAGCAGTCACGAGAGGCCATATCCATAGTGGCGTTTGAGGGCGCGGTTCTGGATGCAAACCAGGCGTGGCTCGACCTGTTCGGATACGAGAGACAGGACCTGCCGGGCCTCAATGTGGCTGACCTCTATGCTGACCCGCGACAGAGAAACGACTTCTTGCGCCGGATGGCAGAGGACGGCTATGTGGAGGATGAGCTCTGGTACAGGAAACGTGATGGCGCGCCCGTGCTATGCGATCGCAGCGTTACCGCGTGGAAGAACGAATACGGCACGACCGTTGCCTTCCAGGCGTTTGTTCGTGACATAACGGAGGAGCGGTCGCTACAGCAGGAACTGCAGTCGCATGCCGACCAGCTTCGCCTCCTGGCACAGCGGGTGCAGGAGGCACGCGAAGAGGAACGCACCGGTATCGCCAGGGAGCTGCACGACCGCCTGGGGCAGGAGATTACTGCGCTCAAACTTGATCTTTATCGACTCAAGGCAGGTCTCCAGGCGGAAGGATCCGCGCACGCAGGCCAGGTCGAAAGCATGGAGCACTTGCTGGACGAGGCGGCAGATGATGTCCGGCGCATCTCTTCGGAGCTCAGACCGGGTGTGCTCGATGACATAGGACTGACCGGAGCTATCGAGTGGCAGGTTGCCGAACTGAGAAAGCGGACCGGAATCAGCTTTGCGGTGACGTTGCCGGACGAAATGCCCGGCCTGGATGAGTCCAGAAGGACCGCACTTTTCCGGGTCTTCCAGGAGCTGCTTACCAATGTGGTACGCCATTCGCACGCGGACGTCGTGCAGGTGGGCATTGAGGTGCATGCGGAGTCGGTCGTTATGACTGTCGTCGACAACGGCCGCGGCATCTCTCCGCGCGAGCTTGAAGACGGTGCCTCTATCGGCATCGTCGGAATGCGTGAGCGGTTGCAGCCGTTCGGCGGCGAGCTGCGCTATGAGAGCACTCCCGGTGGAGGCACAACTGCCCGTGTGTTGATGCCTTCATCTCAGGGATGACCGGCCTCGCTTGCGGCGGTGGCGCTACTCTTTCAATCCAGGCAAAGCGGTCGGCCTGTCTTTCTGTTTTCTCTGCTCAACGATCTGGTGCAGCACTGCCCAGTAGAGTGCGGCTACCTGGGCCGCGGCAGTCTCTCCGTGGGCCTCCAGTTCTACTTTCGGCAGCATAGCCGCTGTCAATCGGCTGGCTACATGCATCGTGTCGCTGTCCATGGCCTCTCCTTTCTTGACTCTGGACACGGATGCTCGCATTGCTCGCAGCATGTGTCAACTTCGGGTCGTTTGGTCGTACAGGATTTGACGTGCGACCACGCTCGCAGGTACAGTCCGTGTGGATGCGTCCCGTCTCCACACCATTGACCCGGAGGTAACACGTTGAAGATCGCCGCTGCATTCATGCTCATCGTTGTCGCACTGCTCGGCATGATAGTCGCCCTTGGCCACGTCGATGGTCAGTTCGGTGATGGGACGGGAGCGGGCCAGGAAGTAACAGGCACGGAAAAGGCCTACATAGAATTTGTGGTAGCCCGTCTTGAGACTACTGGCACGAACATGGGAAACCTCGGATACCTCATCACGAACCCCGAATTCGACAACAGCGAGTGGCGGACTGCCGTATATCTTGTCATCAAGCAGATCCGAACGGCTGTGGACATCGTGGAGCAGGCTCAAGCCCCCGATCGGCTGCAGGAATTTCATGGTGCTTCTGTCCGGGCGCTGCAACACTCTGCCACGTTCGCCGGTCTCATACAGGCCAGAGTGGAAGCAGGATCGGCCGACGTCTCCGAGGTGGCGGTGCAGGAACTGGTAGCCGCGGCCAACGCCTTCGCTCAAGCCGACGAGCTACTGCAGCAATTCCTGGATGAGCATCCGTTGCCGGAAGAGCTTGAGTTGGAAGAGATTGAGCCTGCCCTTGAAGGGCAGGATTAGGCCGGTCACTGCTTACCTCTTCCTGGCGCCCGGCATATCGATGTAGCGCGGCGTGTACTCGCAGTATTCTACGTACTCTTTGCCGTACTTGCGTTTCAAGTGGTCTTCCTCGACGCGTACCATCATGTGTGCAAGACCTGCGTACACGAGTACCCATATCACGCCTTGCCACGAGGGCCACAGCAGCGCATAGCCCACAACCACGAGTCCGTAAAAAAGGACCTGGGGGTTTCGACTGTGCCGGTACATGTGTGCACAATACAGGCCGGATGTGTTCTGTCCTATCGTCTTTTTACCGCCCAGACGGCCCATCGATGTCAGGAGCAGGACCAGTCCCCCAATGATGAGTACGAGCGACAGCCCGAACAGCGGACTGCTCGTATCAACTGTGCTCAGCCGCGAGTCAAGGTATATGTATGACGAGGCGGCATGAAGAACCAGGATGAGCAGGCCGAGCAGCACCGACAATCTCGAAAGAGATGCGATGCGCTCGTAGTCCCTGCCGAAGCGACGGAACACGAGCGCGCCCATGCCGAGGAGCACGACCGCAGGGAGAATGATTGCCGTGACGGTCTCAAGACTCATTGCTGTTGATGCTACCACGTGCGGGCGCTCTGCTGAAACCGGCCTGATGCCGTGGCGTGAAACGGATAGAATCCCGCAGCAACACATGATAGGCTTGAACTCCTACGTGACGAGATCGAGATGAAGAACACCGACTGGCTGAAACTGATAGGTCTCGCGGTGCTGTGGGGAGGGACTTTCTTCTTCCAGTCGTTGTCCCTGCGCATCTGGCCAACGTTCACGATAGTCTTCTTCCGCGTGTTCTTTGCCGCAGCGGTTTTCTGGCTGATCGTGCTCGTGTCGCGCCAGTCAATGCCGCGCGAGCGCCATGTATGGTTGGCGTTCCTCGTGATGGGGCTTATCAATAATGCCATTCCGTTCACACTCATCACATGGGAACAGACGCATGTCGAGGGCGGAATTGCCTCGATCATCAACGCTACTGCATCGTGCTTTGCAGTCGTATTTGCGCACTTCCTGACGCGGGACGAGAAGCTGACGTTTTCCAGAGCGATCGGCGTGATGGTCGGACTGGCGGGAGCGTATGTGTTGTTACGCCCCGAATTGGATGGAGGCATAACCGCGCGTGGGCTTGGGGAGATGGCGGGCCTCGTGGCAGCTATGTCATTGGCCCTGGCAGGTATCTTCGGCAAGAGGTTCCGCAACCAGACACCGGTTGTGACCGCCACGGGTATGCTGACCTGTTCTTCGCTCCTCATGTTGCCCCTCGTCCTGGTGTTTGACAGACCGTGGACGCTCGATGTGGCAGTCGTCAGCATGGCGCCGATAGCGGGCCTGGTGCTGCTCAGTACCGTTCTTGCCTACCTGCTCTATTTCAGCATTCTGCGGTCGGCCGGAGCCACCAACCTGCTGCTGGTGACACTCCTCATGCCCGTCACTGCACATATACTGGGCGCAGCGTTTCTCGATGAACCCCTGTATATCTCCTCCGTGGTGGGCATGTTGTTCGTAGTGGCAGGACTGTCCATCATCGATGGTCGCGTGCTGCGCTGGCTGCGCAGGATGAAGTCGCCCGATGGAGGCATGCCGGATGAAGGAACTGCATGAAGACGCGCTCTGGAGCGCTGTAGCGGGGCGGGACCGCTGCTACGACGGTGTTTTCTTCTTTGGAGTCAAGACGACTGGAGTATACTGTCGCCCCGGTTGTCCCTCGCCTCTCCCGCGGCGTGATAATGTGGTGTTTGCATTCTCCGCGGAGTTGCTCGACCGCTCGGGTTATCGGCCGTGCAAGCGGTGCAGGCCTGACCTGCCCGGGCTGAACCAAGCCGATGCCGGCATGGTCGAACGTCTCTGCAGGCGTATCGAAGAGGCACAACGGACGCTGTCGCTGGCGGAGCTTGCGCGGTACGGTGACGTAAGTGCATCAACTGTCTCGCGATTGTTTCAGCGTGCACTGGGTGTGACTCCCCGGATGTATGCCGAGGAACACAGGACGGAGAGGTTCCGGGCCGGGTTGCGTCATGGTAGCGACGTGTTGACTGCAGCTTACGATGCAGGCTTCGGCTCCACGAGGGCCGTTTACGAGAATACCCACGGGAGGTTGGGAATGACACCGAAGACATACAGTAAGCGTGGCGGTGGTGTCGACATCGAATACAGCATTGTCACGACGCCTATGGGACACCTGCTTGTGGCATGCACGAACAGTGGTGTGTGTGCGGTCAAGCTGGGCGACGACCCTGACGAACTCGAACGAGAGTTGGAGTACGAGTTCGCGGCGGCGAAGCTGTACAAAGGTACCGAGAAGGTCGGTGCTGCCATAACGAAGCTGGTCGATTACCTCGCCGGCAGGCTCCCGTGGCCGGAACTGCCTTATGACGTGCGGGCAACCGCCTTCCAGCGCCGCGTGTGGGACTTCCTCAGAAGGGTCCCCCCGGGTGAGAGAGTGCACTACGGCGAAGTGGCCGGGTCGCTCGGGGCGCCGAAGGCGAGCCGGGCCGTAGGGCGTGCCTGTGCTGTCAATCCGGTTGCCCTGGTCGTGCCGTGCCACCGGGTCGTAGCGAAGGACGGAAGACTCACCGGCTACCGGTGGGGAATCGATAGAAAACGGCAGTTGCTGGAGATGGAGAGCAGTCAGTGTGACGACCGACAGACGTGATGACGTTCCGGGAGGCAATACCAGTGCGAGAGGACCAGTGAATAGAAGTACGGCTGCGTTCTGCGTCATTGCGGGTGCCGCGATACCTGTCCTGTGGGGAATATTGCTCGCGACGGGCCAGATAGCCGATGTCTCCGAACGAGCTATAGCGTATGCTTTCCACTGGACGGCCGAAGGACTGACCTCGGGGCTCTTGATTGCATCGGGTGTATCCATCATCAAGCGCCACACCGGGTCGAGGCGGTTGTTCTTCCTCGCTATCGGGGCGCTCGCTATAGCTGCCCTCGGGATGCTGGTGTACTACACGCTGCTGCGAGAGCTCGCCTTTGTCGTCGCAGGCGCTGTGTTTGTCGGACTGACAGCATTCTTCATACACCGGGAAGGAATCGCCATGGCGGACGGTGTCTACGCAGTCCCGGGAGTTATGCTCTACGTCCTGCTCACTTCGGCGGGCAATGCGCTGCATACGGGCGACATATTCTCCGCTGTGTACCTGTTGCTGGCACTTGCGCTGGTAGTCGTGTTCACAGCGGCCCTGTTTTTGAGACGGGAGCGACATGACATCTGAGCAGGCCACCCGATGCTGGCCGGCGAGGCCGAAGGTCATCCCGCTCTTCCGCTTGTCCCCTCCTACTGGATAGAGACAACGCGAATCGGGTCAGCGGGAGTTGTTGCTTGGTGGAGCCTCATTCAGAAGGAGCCAGTACATGCCGAGGTCGCGCACTGCCACGACGAAGCGGTCGAAGTCGACCGGCTTTACGATGTAGCTGTTGACGCCAAGCTTGTAGCTTTCTATCAGGTCCTGTTCCTCTTTCGAGGACGTGAGCACAACGATGGGGATGAAACTGGTGCGCGGGTCAGCCTTGGCCTCTCTCAGGACGGACAGCCCGTCTACCTTTGGAAGCTTGAGGTCGAGCAGCACTACCTTCGGCTGATTCTCGATGGAGCGTTCCTCATAGGCACCCCGTGCGAACAGGAAGTCGAGTGCCGCCTCTCCGTCTACCACATGAACAACCCTGTTCGCCAGGTTGTTCTTGCGTAGCGCTCTCAGGGCAAGCTCGGCATCGTCGGGATTGTCTTCAACAAGTAGTATCTCAACCGCATTGTCAGCCATGGTCATTCTCCTCTTATCGGCAGTCCGAAGTAGAACGTGGCACCCTTGCCGACTTCGCCTTCAGCCCAGACCGTGCCGCCATGTCGTCGCGCAACCCGGGCCACGATGGCAAGGCCGATACCCGTGCCCGTGAATTCGTCTCTTGCATGCAGGCGCTCAAAGGCATGGAACAGCTTTCCGGCATATCGCGGGTCGAACCCCGCTCCCGTATCCTTGACATAGTACACCTTCATGCCGTTTTCGATATACCCGCCGGTCTCAATTCTACGTCGCTCCGACCGCATGGTGAACTTGACGGCGTTACTCAGGAGGTTGGTGAAGGCGAGTCGTATCAGTACAGGGTCACCGTCCGCCGGCGGGAGGGGCTTGACCTCGAAGTCGAAGGTGTCTCGAACGTCCTCAGTGGCCGCTTCCTCGTAGGCTGAATGCGCGAGCTGTTCCATGTCTATCCTGGTGTACGACATCTGCGTCCGGCCGACCCGTGACATCTCGAGCAGGTCGGAAATGAGCTCATCCATCTGCTGCGTGTTCTTGCGGACTACGTTGAGAAGGCGCGTCCCTTCTGTGTCAAGAATATGTGTATAGTCTTCCAGCAATATGCGTGAGAAGCCATCTATCGCCCTCAGCGGCGACCGGAGGTCGTGCGAGACTGAATATGCGAATGCCTCCAGTTCCCGGTTGGATTCCTGCAGTTCCGCGGTCCGTTCCGCCACGCGCTGTTCGAGTGCTGCATTCAGTCGTGCGATTTCGTCTTCAGCCTGTGCACGCTCAACGAGCGCGCCTATGAGGCTCGCAGCGCTATGGAGCCGGCGCCTGGCCAGTTCGATCAGGAACGGAGGACGGGGCTTGTAGCCAGCGGCGGTGTTTTCCAGCGTCACGGCGTCCACCTCGTATTTGTCGGCCAGCTCGCGAAGCCGTTCCGCCTCTCCCGGTGGGTCACCGTAGCCGAAATTGATGGCGCCGATGATTTCGCCATGTGCCAGGATGGGGACTGCGTACAGCCGTATGCCCCCCTGGCATTCTATGTCCACGGGCTGACCGGTCTCTATGGCCACCTTCGAGCAGTCTGTCCAGCACGACTCGTGGCACAGCCACCTGCCGCTGCTGAGAGCTTCACGGTTGTCAGGGGTGCGGCATAGTTCGTGCGAAGCGCGGTCCATGAGCTGGCACCAGTCCGAGGCGAAAATGCCCAGCGCGTAGTCCCCGTTCTTCTCATATACAGCCGACGAAGTGTCCAGCAGATCGACGAAATCCCGGACGATATCCCGCAGAGTGTCGGCGCCTACTGAATCAAGTATGAGGCGCGATGTGTTCAGCTCTGTCAGATCGCCATATGGCTGTGCCCCGGCTGCCGCAGCGCGCCCGGGCTCTTCCTCGCTTGGAGACAGCATCCATTCAAGGTCCTCGAGTTCCTGCTGTGTTCGGAGCGTCGAGCGCAAATAAGCGGACTCCCTCCGCTGCCACACGAAAGCCGCCACCGCACCGGATACCAGCAGCAACGTGAGCGTGAGCACCACGATGAGTATCGCCTGTGTCTGCCACTGTGCGTACACCTCATCCACGTCGACCTTTGCCACCATGAACCATCCGGTCTCCGGCATGGCTTTGAGCGCTGCCACCACGGGCACACCCCTGTAGTCAGGGCCGCGAACTATGCCTTCAGCGCCCGTGACTGCCATGACGGCGGGGACGCCCGCGTGTTCGAGAGGGATTTTCAGCGTAAGTGCGGCATCCTCTTTGAAGCGGAGGTCGTTCAGGAACAGGACGTGATCGCCTTCCTGTCGTACCAGGAGCGTCTCGGCGCTCTCGCTCGGCACCGGCCATGACTGTACAAGAGGGAAGAGGAAGTCCGTCGCGTTGATCCACAATACGGCAGCGCCCAGCGGTACTTCCGCAGATGTGTCGGCGAAGTATGGAGCGATTACACTGAAATGAGTCGACCCGTCGGAGCTTCTGTGAAGACTGGTTACTGCCGGTGAATCGTGTGCAAAAGCTTCGGCCAGGAATGGCAGGGCATCCTCATGCAGCTTGCCCGTTGCTTCGTTCAGACTCAGGTGTATCTTTCCGTCGGCATCGACAACGAGAATGTCTTCGTAGCCGTATCGTTCTCTCATGATTGAGAACTGT
>CAZKHH010000073.1:0-9895 GCA_964552485.1 uncultured Dehalococcoidales bacterium
TCCGCCTATCGCCGGCCCGAGGGCCGTATTGTCAACGACAAGGATGGCTTTAATGCCCAGACGCGGATGATAGAAATGGACCACCTTCTCAGGACCCATCTCGTCCGCGAAACCGAAGATCTCTTCTTCTGCGCCCATATCATCCTCCTTTACCGCAAGAGGCGGCATACCATACGGTCGAATCTCTCAAACGCGGCTCAGCAGAAACGAAAAGAAAAGGGGAGCATCGCATGCACAGTGAAGCAGCGCAGAGGTGCTCAGAGATGCACAGACGAAGAGAATACGCGGCAGAGAAAGACACTCCCTGTCCACAAGAGGCTGTCCGACGGCCTGCCTCCACGCACATCACTCCTCCCAGACCGGCGGCATTCTAGGCTCCTGTCACCTGAGCGTCAACACCCACTTGAGGGTTTACGGGTGCCTCTCAGACAGATGGTATACTTCTGCCGCCTGGGGGGGTGACCGAGCGGTTTATGGTGACGGTCTTGAAAACCGTTTTCGCGAAAGCGAACGTGGGTTCGAATCCCACCCCCTCCGCCACTCTGCTTTCCGAATCGTATGGTATTCACCTATCAGCAATCGCCCCTTGGGACGGCTCGCATGAGACTCCACGAGTATCAGGCCAAAGAGCTCCTCGTTAAATACCGCGTCCCGGTGCCGAAGGGCTGCCTGATTACGACACCGGACGGGGCACAGATGCACGCCGAATCCCTGGGCTGCCCTGTAGTCATGAAGGCGCAGGTACACGCCGGCGGACGGGGTAAGTCAGGTGGCATAGTGACCGCCTCAAACCCCGAAGAGGCAGCAACCACCGCAAGCCGGTTACTTGGCAGTCGCCTCCGTACAGAACAGACGGGACTTCGGGGTCTGCCAGTACAATCACTCCTGCTCGAACCTGCGCTGTCGGTGCAGATGGAGAGGTACGTCGCATTCATGGTCGACACCTCCCTGTCCCGGATTGTCTGCGTCGTGAGCAAGGAAGGTGGGACCGAAATCGAAAGGATTGCTTCGGACAATCCGGTGGCAATCCTCACCCTTCGCATCGATCCAGTGGCCGGCCTACTCAATTACCAGGCGAGAAAGGCAGTAGCGTTTCTCGCTGTGCCCGAAGGCCAGGAAAGGCCGGTGGCCGCCTTGCTGCTAAACGCGTACAGACTCTTCGTAGAGAACGACTGCTCCCTGCTTGAACTGAACCCGCTCGCATTCGAACGGAATGGAGCACCGGTTGCGCTTGATGCCAAGATATCGATCGACGACAGCGCGCTATTCCGCCATCCCGATCTGGCTGCAATAAGAGACGACTCGCAGATAGAACCGATGGAACGCGAGGCTTCACGCATAGGTGTCAGTTACGTGAAGATGAATGGCTCAATCGGTTGCCTTGTCAACGGTGCCGGCCTTGCCATGGCAACCATGGATCTCATCACGCTCATGGGAGGCAACCCTGCCAATTTCCTGGACGTAGGAGGTGCAGCATCGGAGGATCAGGTCGCTGCGGCGCTTCATCTTCTGCTGGACGACCCCGATGTAACTGTGGCCTGGGTGAATGTGTTTGGCGGCATCCTCCGCTGCGATATTGTTGCCCACGCGCTGCTTCGCGTACGGGACGAGCACCCCCGATCAGTGCCCTTCATTGTCCGTCTCCGGGGAACAAACGCCCGGGAGGCAAGTGCACTTCTCAAGGACGCGTGGAACGACCTGGTACTCGAACCCGATCTTTCGAAGGCCGCGAGACTGGCCGTAGCTGCCACGTGCCGTGAGGGAGAAGGATGATTCCATGGTGCTGATCGGCGACGAAACGACCGTTCTAGTTCAAGGTATCACCGGGAGGGAAGCGACTTTCCACGCGCAGCGCTGCATAGAATATGGCACAAAGATCGTCGCCGGCGTCACTCCGGGCAAAGGGGGGACACTATGGGAGAACAACGTTCCTGTATATAACAGTGTGGAGAGGGCGGTCACGGACACGGGCGCGTCTGTCAGTCTCATATTCGTTCCCGCCCGATATGCGTCAGACGCGGTCATGGAGGCAGCCGATGCCGGCATTAAGGTGATCGTGTGCATCACCGAGCTGATCCCGATACTTGACGAAATCACCTGGCATCGCTACCTGGAAGATCGCGATGTCACTGTCATCGGCCCGAATTGTCCAGGGATTATAGCCCCCCCTGCCAGGTGCAAGGTCGGCATCATGCCGGCGAACATACACGCGCCCGGCAGGATAGGAGTGATATCGAGGAGCGGCACACTGACCTACGAGGTGGTGGCCCAGATAACCTCCAGCGGAATGGGGCAATCGACGTGTATCGGGATCGGCGGCGATCCGTTGCCGGGAACTGATTTTGTGCGCGCCTTGCGGCTCTTCGAGCAGGATAAGGATACCGATGCCGTCGTACTGGTAGGCGAAATCGGCGGACGAATGGAACAGGATGCAGCCGATTTCATAAGGGCCTCGATGACGAAGCCCGTCGTATCATTCGTTGCCGGCGCCAGCGCACCACCCGGTCGCCGCATGGGACACGCGGGGGCGATTGTCGCCGGGACAACAAGCACGGCCGAAGCCAAGAAGCGTGCGCTCACCGATGCCGGAGCCACCGTGGTCGACAGCCCCTCGGAAATCGGAGAAACGCTCAAGAAGACGCTCGCGGAACGTGGTCTCCTCTAACAGTTTGAAGACGGAACCGGCTTCCTGTAGCGAGCCCGCCCCTCTTCGTAGAGGTCGCGTCCGGTTGTGTCGTCGACCACCGTTACAGGCAGATCTTCAACCTCCAGACAACGCAGTGCCTCGGGACCCAGATCTGCGTACGCAATGACTTCCGCCTTCTTCACCGCAAGCGAAAGCAGTGCACCGGCGCCACCAACACCCCCAAGGAAGACAGCATTGTGCGCACACATCGCGTCGCGCACGGCCCGCGAGCGTGTACCCTTGCCGATCATCGCCTTAAGCCCCTGTTCGATAAGCCGCGGCGAATAGGGATCCATGCGGCTGGCGGTTGTGGGCCCACCCGCACCCATAGCTCGTCCCGGCCGTTCGGGCGTCGGGCCCATGAAGTAGATGGTTGCTCCTCTTATATCAAAAGGGAGCGGTTCCCCGCGGTCGAGGGCTTCAATCATGCGCTTGTGCGCGGCGTCGCGCGCAACATACAGAGTGCCTGTCAGCAGCAGGCGGTCGCCCGCACGCAGCTCACTGACCACTTCATCGCTGAAGGGCAACGTGATATGTCTGGTCTCATTCATCGTCATTCAGATTTCGGCCTCGGATCGGCGCGCGCTATGACACTGCAAGTTTACTGCAACAGGAAGGCTCGCAATATGGCACGGGAAGCTCTCAACATGGACAGCAAGCGCAGTCACCGTCCCGCCATATCCCAGCGCCCCCACACCCAATGAATTGATGGCCGCAAGCAGGTCTCGTTCGAGCGCGGCGTTCTCTTCGTCCTGACTCGGCTCTCCTACCTTGCGCAGCAGCGATTTCTTGGCGAGCATCATCGTCTTCTCCGTCGTCCCTCCAATCCCCACTCCCACGACCAGCGGCGGACAGGGGTTTCCACCGGCATCGTCCACCACCTTCGTCACATAGTCAATTATCCCCTGCCGCCCCTGCGCAGGCGTGAGAACCGTAAGCCGGCTCATGTTTTCGGACCCGCCTCCTTTCGGAAGGACCTGTATCCTGACCCGGTTACCGGGAACAATCTGCACCCATACATCAGCGGGCGTGTTATCTCCGGTGTTCACGCGTGCAGTAAACGGCCTGCCGACCACTGACTTCCTCAGGTAGCCCTCGCGATATCCTTCACGCACGCCTTCGTTCACAGCATCAAGTATGTCTCCGCCGGTGAAATGAACGTCCTGACCGATATCGAGCCACACAACAGCCAGCCCTGTATCCTGACATAGCGGGATATTCTCTCGCGGGGCAATCTCCGCGTTGACGAGCAGTCTCTCCAGAATGTCTCGGGCGATGGGCGATTCCTCGGCATCGCGGGCGTCCTCAAGTGCCGCGAGCACGTCCGGCGGCAGGTTATGGCAGGCGTGCTGAAACAGGTTAGACACTGCCCGGCTCACTACGGTCACATCTATTTCGCGTGTTGTCATAACGGTGCTCCGTCCAGACTCGTGCGCGCGTTAACAGTGCTTCCCCATCATCGACACGGTCTCGCGCACCGCATCTGCCGAACGATGCAGCGCCGCGAGTTCATCTTCAGTGAGCTCAAGCTCAAGGATGGATTCGACGCCACGTGCGCCCAGCTTCGCAGGCACGCCGACGACCGTGCCATCGATGCCGTATTCTCCATCGAGACGCACGGCACACGGAAGGACTTCTTTGCTATCCAGCACAACCGAGTCGACCATTCTCACGGCGGCTGCAGCAGGCGCATAGTAGGCGCTCCCGGTTTTCAGCAGGCTGACAATCTCAGCACCACCTTTCACGGCCCGTTCGACCAGTGCGTCGATGCGGGAGTTGGAAAGAAGCTGCGCCAGCGGCACTCCACCCACTGTGCACAGCCGGGGTAGCGCGACCATCGTATTCCCATGCCCTCCGAGTATCTGGGCAGAGACGCTCGAAACGGACACATCAAGTTCCCGCGCAATGAACGTCCTGAGTCGCGCCGAGTCGAGCACACCGGACTGCCCTATCACGCGCTCGCGCGGGAAGCCGGTGACGCGCAGCGCGAGATGGACCATCGCATCCAGGGGATTGGTCACCATTATGACTATGCTGTCCGGGGCAACGTCGGCCACACTCTCGGAGACACCCTTGATGACGCTCATATTCGTCAGCACAAGGTCCTCGCGGGTCATACCGGGCTTGCGAGCGACGCCCGACGTGACCACAACAATGTCGGATCCCGCGATGTCCTCATACGTGCACGTCCCAGCGATGCTCGCATCGGAATCGACCACGGGCAGCGACTGCGAGATATCAAGGGCTTTGCCTTTGGCAAGGCCCTCTACAATATCAAGCAGGACAACGTCGCAGTAGCCTTTCATGGCAAGGAGTTGGGCGCACGTCCCCCCAACCATACCCGCGCCGATAACCGCTATCTTGTTGCGCATCCAGGAGACCTCCTCCAGAACCAGCTGTTTGCCAGCGGCGACCCACTATACCACATGGCTCCAGCACGAGTCGGAAACGCGAGTCTGGTATACTTCCAATTTAGCTTGGATCTGCGCCTTATTACCATCGACGGGCCAGTAGCGGTCGGCAAGAGCAGTGTCGGCCTGATGCTGGCAGGGCAGTTGAGTTTCCGTTTCTTCGACACGGGTGTTATCTACCGCACATTCACGTCGAAGGCACTCAGCGCCGGCATTTCGCCGTCCGATACGGATGCCCTCATTCGTCTGGCTGAATCAACCGATTTCAGCTTCGCTCCGGGAAATGGCGCGCGCCTCACCGTGCTGATTGATGGCGAGGATTTGTCCGACCTCGTCAGCAATCCCGAGGTTGAGCGCAGCGTTCCCATAGTTGCCAAGATTCCGGAGGTGCGTCACAAGATGGTCTCCGAGCAGCGCAGAATGGCAGGTGACGTACGCCTGGTCATGGCGGGGCGCGACATCGGAACCGTAGTACTCCCCTGGGCAGGCCTCAAGATATTTCTCACCGCGTCTGTCGCCGAACGCGCACGGCGGCGGCACAGCGAACTTCTCGCGCGCGGTCTCTCTACTCCGTACGAGACAGTTGTAGAGGAGTTGGAGGCAAGGGATCATAACGACACCACACGAAAGGTGTCCCCATTAAAGCCTGCCGATGATGCGGTCATCATCGACACGGACGGACTGTCCCTTGAGCAGGTCGTGGATCGGATACTCGATTACGCGCGTTGGCTCCAGGACCAGGACTGAAGTGAGCCTGCGGCACGCGCCGGGAGGTTTCCGCTTATGAAGCGTGGTCCTCGCATTCTCGTGGCATTCCTCAGGAACATGTTCAACATCTTCCTGAACTGGGGCGTGACGGGAAAAGAACATGTTCCGTTGGATGGCCCGCTCGTAGTGGTCTGTAATCATGTCCACCTTGTTGACCCACTTCTCCTGATATCCGCATTTCCACGATGGATCACTTACATGGCCAAGGAGGAGC
This sequence comes from uncultured Dehalococcoidales bacterium, assembly GCA_964552485.1. Lineage (GTDB taxonomy): Bacteria > Chloroflexota > Dehalococcoidia > GIF9 > AB-539-J10 > SKVJ01. The sequence goes on from CAZKHH010000073.1 coordinate 6,080, forward strand.
TCTTTCGATACCCGCTGATTGGCACCATCCTGCGATGGTGTGAGGTCTTCCCCGTGGCCCGAGGAGGGGCGCTCGAACAGAAGCGGGAGGTAATAAGAAAGTCGGAGGCCCTGTTGAGAAAGGGCCATGCGCTCGCTCTCTTTCCGGAAGGAAAGCGCGACCGTACCGGTGTCCTGCTTAAAGGCAAGCCGGGTGCCGGCGTGCTCGCTTCTCACACCGGTGCGCTTCTATTACCCGTCGCGATTACAGGCACCGAGAGACTGACGGGAATAAGCTGGCTCTGGAAACGGCCGCGCATCGACCTCACTATCGGCCATCCGGTAGCACTGTCACCCACAGAGGGCCACATTTCGAGATCAACTGCCGCGGCGCTGGCGGAGGAAGTAATGACACACATTGCCGAGTTGCTCCCCCCCGACAAGCGAGGGCCCTATGCAGGTTGAAAGAGCGCGCGAACAAGGGCTCTGTTTCGGCGTACGCCGGGCGCTTTCGATGCTTCGTGACGCGGCGTCTCTCACCGACAGAATCGAGACTCTCGGTCCTATTGCACACAACCGCATACTGATGCACGAACTTGAACAGCTCGGAATCGTGACTGTCTCTTCGCTTTCGGAGCTGTCAGGCCCAACCGTTGTCATCTCCGCCCACGGGGTCAACCCGGACACTGTAAGAGCCCTGAGGGACCACGGGTTCCTTCTCGTGGATACGACATGCCCCATCGTTGCCAAGGCACAAGGCATCGCTGCGCAGCTTGCTCATGATGGTTTTACAATTGTCATCTTCGGCGATTCCGCACACACGGAGGTGAGGGGGCTGCTTGGTTGGGCCGGCAGTGCGGCTCTCGCTTCCACAGACGGCGCATCGCTTCTAGAAAGCGGCCTTCTTGGAGATAGCGCGAAGATAGCAGTCATGGCCCAGACTACTCAGCCGGCCGACGCGTTCGCGGATTTCGCAGCTTCGCTGTGTGGCACGCTTTCCTCGAACGTGAAGGAATTGCGAGTGGTTAACACTCTCTGCGACGCAACACGTAGACGCCTCGAATCCGCTCGACTGCTGGCAGAACGGGTGGACCTGATGCTCGTCGTCGGAGGCAAGAACAGCGCGAATACGCAGCGGCTTGCGGAAGCATGCTCCAACATCGTGGAGACTCATCACATTGAGTGTGCCGGGGAACTCAGAAAGCCATGGTTCAAGGACAAGTCCCGTGTCGGCGTGACAGCCGGAGCTTCGACTCCGGATTCGAGCATCGAGGAAGTGGAGCGCAGAGTCAGAGAGCTCTAACCGATTCTGTCTTTCAATGGGCGGCCACCGATAACGTGCAGGTGGAGGTGCGCCACTGCCTGGCCGCTGTCAGGACCGGAGTTGAGTACCAGGCGGTATCCGCTCTCAGACACGCCTTCCTGCGAAGCGATGTGCTTTGCTGCCAGAATCATCCGGCCCAGCAGTACTGCGTCATCCATCGAAAGATCGTTCACGCTCTCAATATGGCGCCGTGGGACGACCAATACGTGAGTCGGAGCGAGGGGGTGCACATCCCGAAATGCGACAATCTCCTCATTTTCAAACACGGTATCAGAGGGAATCTCACCGGAGATGATCCGGCAAAAAATGCAGTCTTGCGCCATGTGTCCTCCCTCCATAGCTGGAGCTAATCAAGGCCGCTGCACTGATATTCACCAACGATGAACTCGTACGTCTTGGATTCGGTTACGGTCACTTTGCTTCCATCAAACACTATCGTCGTCTGACCAACGACAACATCAGAGTACATGTCATCAAACCATTCCCACCCCGCGGGCCAATTACCTTCTTCACGAGGACCGGACTTGCCATCGATGACACCATCGCCGTTACCATCGACGAGATGAACGGAATTGGCTACCTCGCCATCGCGGAGATACTCGGTGCGAGCAAACAGTCCGTCTTCATTGACTGTTTCCGCAGATATTTTGACAGTCTCAGAGTACGCATCCGGCCCACACCCAACGAAAACCATGCTTCCCGTGAGCATACAGAGCAAAAACAGCCCTGCCCCGACCCTGTTCGGCCGACGCAGACCAAGGATGAAGGAAACCTCCGTTGCAGCCATTCTCACGCGTGTCATCGTGTTTCATTGTACCATCGGCACTTGAGGATATACAGCATGTGCATGACCCGGTCCTGTCGTCCTACAATGCATGCATTCACATGAAAGGGAGGAAGATGCAATGGCACGAGTCAACTCGACCGACGCTGAACGAGAGTCTGTGATGTCTGTCGCGAGACTGATGGCCACAGCAGCACGAACTGCCCCCAAGGCCCGGGGAGTTGACCTCATAGACACGCTGATCGTCGAGGGACAGGACCTTGAAACACTCGCGAAGGCCATGGACGAGTGCGCGCCCGGCCGCCCGGCCGCCGTCGAGGCGGCGTTCCACAGGGACGCAGACAGCTTGAGGAAGTCGTCCTGCGCCGTACTCGTCAGCGTGACAGGAGAGCCCAAGAAACCCGAGAGCCCTTTTGACTGCGGGGCGTGCGGCTTCTCCACATGCCAGGCGCTGATCAAGGCACGCGCAAATGCATCGAGGGAGACCGACTTCTTCGGCCCGGTGTGCCTGTACGCATCATTGGATCTTGGAGTCGCTCTTGGCTCAGCCGTGAAGATAGCCTCGTCTCACAACATCGATAACCGGATGATGTACACGATGGGAGTAGCGACAGCGACGCTCAAGTGGATGAAAGGGGATGTAATCCTGGGCATACCGCTCAGTTCAAGCGGCAAGAACATCTATTTCGACAGAGGGTAACGACCGCCGGGGAGTCACTACGCAACTCGCCGACTCTCGTGAAAGTCCATGGCACGCTTGCGGTACTCCTTTATCAGCCCGTGATCGGCGAAGCTGAAGTGTGTGCTGGCGCCGACCACTATATGGTCCAGAACCACGAGGTCCACATAGCTCGCGGCGAGCACCAGTTCACTCGTGATTCGGCGATCATCAGGGCTGGGGTCGACACATCCCGAAGGATGATTGTGCGCCAGAATCACTGCCGCGGCGTTATGTTTGATGGCCCCTTTCAGTATTTCCCGCGGATAGACCACGCTTGAGTTGAGGGTCCCCCGGAACAGCTCTTCCACAGTGACCGGCCGGTTCTGCGTATCCAGATAGACCACACGGAATACCTCACGATCCAGGCTTCCCATAGATACTCGCAGGTAGTCAGCGACTGCCTGCGAGTTGTCCAAAGGCGATTTGTCCTGTTGCATCCGCTCACGGTAGTAGTATTCGGCGAGCTCACGAACAAGCTTGACCACGAATGCGCTGGACGGGCCGATGCCATCGATCAATTCAAGGTCTGCAGGAGAGGCATCAAGCACGCCTCTCACACTTCCAAACTTCTTGATGGCGGCCTTCCCGCTGTCTTTTGTGTCTCCCTGTGCTCGGGCCAGTGTGAGCAGCAACTCAACTACTTCATAATCATGGAAGCCGGAGAGTCCATTCTGCTGGAACCGCTGCCTCAAGCGTTCCCAGTGACCCGTGTGAGAATCAACGCCGTCTTTGCGTTTGCCTGCCACGAAGGCATACTCTACTATATGAGTCTCCCCCGGGAAACACCTTCATCCATATTGTTATGCGTTACTATTATCTCTGGACTATCGGCTGCCAGATGAACAAGGCAGAGTCCCAGCGCATCGAAGGGCTCCTGCGCTCATACGGCTATGAGGCGGCGGCATCATTCGATGTTGCGGATCTGGTCGTCCTCAACACATGCGTGGTGCGCCAAAGTGCGGAGGATCGCGTTGTCGGCACACTTGGCCTGCTGCAGGGTGTGAAACGG
>CAZKHH010000074.1:0-9638 GCA_964552485.1 uncultured Dehalococcoidales bacterium
GAGGCAAGCTTATGTGCAGATTGCCTCTTCGTCTTCCTCGCGCATCATGTGGAGCGCTGCGGTGAGACGCGGTACTATCTCGTATAAGTCGCCCAGAAGTGTGTAGTCGGAGACCTCGAGAATAGGGGCGGTTGGGTCGTTATTGATTGCCACAATGGTATCCGCTGTACGCATGCCGATGAGGTGCTGCGAACTTCCCGAAACTCCGACGGCGATATACAGCTTCGGCTTGACCGTGTGACCGCTGAATCCGACAAGGTGTTCCTTGTCGAACCATCCGGCGTCCATGAGCGGCTTGCTGCAGCCGACCACGCCGCCGATCGCGTCGGCCAAATCCTGCAGCAGCTTGATGTCCTCCGGCTTTCGAAGGCCTCGACCGCCGCAGACCACGATCTCGGCTTCGGCTACCGTTATCCTGGCGGCTTCAGCCGAGGGCACACGTGAAAGAACCGCAAGCGCGTCTACCAGGTTGACCGGTCTTCGCTCGATTCGTCCGTCTCTCTCGCAGTCGCGTGGCAGCGCCTGCATTATCTTGTACCGCACGGTTGCCATCTGTGGACGCGTATCCGTCTTGATATGAGCGAGGATGTTGCCGCTGAATGCAGGGCGTATCTGGACGAGATGACCCTCTGCGTCAACCTCGAGCGCAGTGCAGTCCGCAGTGAGGCCCGTATCCAGGGCTGCTGCGACACGTGGGCCGAGAGAACGTCCGATGCCGGTTGCTCCAAGAAGCAACACCTCGGGCTCCACATCCCTGGCGAGATCAACCATGGCGCGGCGGTAGTTCATGATGTCGAATGATGCCAGTTGTTCGTGTTCGTACAGATAGACGACATCGGCACCACGGTAGACCAATTCGTGCGCCGCTCCCTCCATGTTGTGACCGATGAGAGCGGCGGACAGCTCCACTCCAAGCGCATCTGCTATCTCGCGCCCCTTGCCGAGAAGCTCGTATGCCACTGGATGAACACGCCCGTCCGTCTGTTCTGCAAAGACCATCACACTGTGTTTCTCAGTCATGGCTACAGTATCCCTCCAGTCTCGAGCCTCTGAAGCAGCTTCGCCACAGCCTCATCGGGGCTGCCCTCCAATCGTTCTCCCTTGCGTCCCTCGATGGGTGGAACGACCACCTTGGTCAGTCGGGTGGGAGACCCTCGCAGTCCGAAGTTATCGTGAACCGCAACGTCTTTGAGTTCTTCGGCGCCCCAGTGTTGGATTTCCTCGGAAAGGGCCCTGCAAATGAGTAGAGGCGTGGCATACCGTGGCCTCGGCCCCTTGCGTGTCACGGTGAGTAGCACGGGCAACGCGGCATCGGCGACGTACAGGCCCTCCGACATCTCGACGAGAGCCTTCAGACGCTGATCGATGCTGAGCACTTCTCTCACATATGCAACATGTGGAATTCCGAGCCACTCCGCAAGCTCCGGCCCCACCTGACCGGTGTCACCGTCGACCGTCTTCTCTCCGCAGACAACCAGATCACAACCGCCGAGCTTATTGATGGCAGCGGATAACGTGTATGACGTGGCCCACGTATCAGCGCCCGCGAATGCTTTGTCCGCAAGCAGGACAGCCCGGTCTGCGCCGCGGGCCAGGCACTCCTTGAGCGAGGAAAGCGCCTGGGGCGGCCCCATCGAAAGCGCTGTGACTTCGCCCCCGTGCTGGTCGCGGACCCGCATCGCCGTTTCCAGGGCCTGAAGGTCCACGGGATTGACGACACCGGGAGCCGAGCTTCGGTCGACCCGTCCGGCCTCAGTGTCAAATCGGACCAGTTCCATCTCCGGTACTTGCTTGATAGGAACGACTATTCGATACATCCTCTTCCTCTCTCTGCGGGACTGCTCTGGTGGCTGCTGCCTTCGCGCGGTGGCAATTGTCCGAACGGAAGCATCGCAACGTGCGACGGGGCAGCATAAATATGCTGCCCCGCAGCTATTCAGTGTAGCGACCCTGCAGGATCAGGTCAAATGGACCGTGTCTAGAACACGCTGCCCGTCGTCCATATATCAGGATATGCGCCGTAGTTGAGCGTTTCGGCCTTCGAGAGCCGACCCGATGCCACAGCGAGCATGTCCTGGTGTATCTGGCGCCCCAGGTCTTCGACCCTTGCGTCACCGAAGATGTCGACGAAGCAGTCGATGTGCTCGCTCAGATGTTCAGCAGTGCGCGGATTCGCAGTCACTTTGATGACGGGGACGAACGGAAATCCCTGGGGCGCCCCGATTCCCGTGGCGAACATGATAATCTGGGCACCCGAAGCTGCGAGCGCTGTGACTGCCTTAGGCTCCTGCCCCGGGCTGTCCAGCACGTACAAGCCCTTTCCTTGCGCATACTCTCCCTGTGCAAGAACGCCCTGTATCGTCGATGTGCCGCCTTTCACAATCGCTCCGAGCGATTTCTCTTCGATGGTGGTGAGTCCACCGGCGATGTTGCCGCGTGATGGGTTTGCTCCCCGTATGTCCACGCCGAGGATTGCCGCACGCTTCTCCACGTCTTCGACGATCTGACATATTCTCTTGCCCACCTGGTCTGATGCCGCCCTCCGCGCCAGTATGTGTTCGGTTCCGAGCATCTCGGGCGTTTCGCCGAAGAAACAGGTTCCACCCGCTTTCACAACGAGGTCGCACATAGCACCTACCGCCGGGTTGGCCGCGATGCCCTGGGTCGTGTCCGATGCCCCGCACTTCACGCCGATGACGAGGCGGGATTCATCGACTTCCTCCCGCTGCAGAGACGAGATCTCCGCGACCATTTCGCGTGCAAGGCGGCATCCTTCGTTGAACGCGTTGCTGGCGCCACCGATCTGCTGGACGACGACCTTTTCCACGCGCTTGCCGCTTCGTGCGATGCCTTGCTGCAAATGTTCTGCGGGTCCCTCACAGCCCAGGCTTACGAGCAGGACCGCACCAAGATTGGGGTTGCTGCCCAGACCGATGAGTGTCCGGTATACGAGTGCCATGTCCGGCCCGGGATTGCCACAACCCTGTTGGTGCGTGAATGCGACCGTGCCCGGGACGCGATCCGCGATCCATCTGGCGACATCGTTGGCACATGCCACGGTCGAGATGATTCCGACATAGTTGCGAACGCCTACCGATCCGTCACCGCGCACATATCCGCTGAAACTCATTGCACCTCCATATGTCAGTGCCTTGTGAGAGCGGTCTGCGCGCTACCCCGGCACGGACGCTGACATGGTAGCAGGTGCACAGTGGCGGGTGAAGAGGAGTTGTCTCTTGTGACACGTGCCGTACGTATGCCGGTGTATAATCCGGATGGGAGAACCTGACGCATCTATGAACGTTTTCACGGAGCTTGAAAGGTGGTTGCCTGCCGGTGTGCGGGAACACGTTGAGCGTGTCGGCCTGTTCGCCGATGGGCGCGGACTGCGGTGTTGCCTGGTTGGAGGGCCCGTGCGCGACCTTCTCCTTGGGCAGGCGAGTCTTGACCTCGATGTCGTTGTCGAAGGTGACGCAGTTGATGTGGCGCAGGCGCTGGCCTCGGGGTGTGGCGTCCGTCCTGTCGTTCATCAGGGTTTCGGTACGGCGACTGTTGAAGTGGACGTGGCACACATCGACCTCGTTACTGCTCGCGCGGAGACGTATGAACGGCCGGGAGCGCTGCCGACGGTGCGGCGCGGTAGTATCGAAGAGGACTTGTTCAGGCGCGACTTCTCTATAAACGCGATGGCGGTTGTGCTGAACCGGGTGGGTCGTGGCGACGTTGTGGACCCGCATTCCGGCAGACGGGATCTCGAACACGGCGTGCTTCGTATCCTGCATGGCGCGAGCTTCATTGACGACGCGACGCGGATACTGCGAGGGGTTCGGTACGAACAGCGCTTCGGGTTCTCGTTCGAGCCCTGTACCCTAGGACTCCTCGGGCGCGATATGCACTATCTTGAGACGATCAGTGGTGACAGGGTCCGGCACGAGTTTGAGCGTACGTTCGATGAGGTGGAGCCGCAATATGCCTTCCGGCGCCTCGACGCCCTCGGTGCACTGGCCGTGATCGACCCGGCACTCAGATTCGGAGGCGATCAGGCCGAAGCCTTGCGGAGCATTGCAGAACAGCGACTAGTAAGCGATTCCATTCGTTCGGCGATGTGGTGCGTGCTGGGATGGCATGTTGATCAAAGAAGCATCGACCGCGTGGCAGCGCGTCTCAATCTGCCGCGACGGATTCTCGATCCCCTCAAGGATTGCGCGTACTTGCGGTCGGTTGAGAAGGCTCTCGCGGCTGATTCAATCAGGCCCAGCCAGGTCGCCAGTTTTCTCAGCGAAAGGTCGACCCCGGCGCTATTCGCTGCACGGCGGATGCTGGCTCACCCCTGCGCCCGGGAGCGGGTGGCTGACTATCTCGAGCACCTGCGATTCGTGCGCAGCAGTGTGAATGGCTCGACCCTGATTGAAATGGGCTTCCCGCAGGGTCCATCACTGGGTCACGTCCTTGCGCGAATCCGCGCGGCAAGGCTCGATGGTGAGGTGAGTTCGCGTGCCGAAGAGCTGCGACTGGCCCGTTCTCTCCTGGAAGACATGTCATAGACCCCAGGTATCCGACGCCAGCTGTGTGGAGGATATCGATCGTACAGCGAAGGCCTCTCGCCCTGTTGCATTCAGTTCGCGTGCAATTCTGGACGCATCTGCCGCCGAGCTCATGATTGCGAACAAAGTGGGCCCGGAACCTGCCAGATGCACGTGAGAGCGCGACAGACGGGTGAATGCTTCGATGTGCGTTCCGATTCCGGAGAAGCTACGTGGTGCCACGGCTTCAAACACATTGTAAATGAGGGTTCCTGGGACGGTGTGGTGCATTTGAAGCGATTGCAGGGCACTGGCTGTGCGGCTGCCGTCCGTGAACTTCTCCGGCGTGAGTGCTGCATAAAGGTTCGCTGTCTTTTCCGCAGGCACAGGTACATCCGGTCTCAGAAGAACGAAGTGAGTGGGATTAAGGCCGGGTGCACGTGTGACGATGTCACCGGTTCCCGACAGGTGCACGGTTTCTCCCAGTACCAGCGCGGGGACATCTGAGCCCAGTGTCCGCGCGACCTGCATCAATTCGTCTTCAGAAAGGCCGAGCCTCCAGAAGGTGTTAAGCCCTCGAAGTGTCGCCGCCGCGTCGCTGCTGCCACCGCCGAGTCCGGCAGCCCATGGTATTCGTTTCACCAGCCGGATCCGGGCGCCTTCATCTACTCCATACTCCTTTTTGAACCTCTCGGCTGTGCGTTCCACGAGGTTGTTCTCTGCCAGTGAGGGCTCCGAACACGTGAACTGGATGGAGGCAGCCGGCTCGATTGTGAGTGTGTCGTAGAGTGATACCGTCTGGAGGATGCTCGAGATTTCGTGGTAGCGACCCTTGCGGCTGATTACCTCAAGTGTGAGATTGATCTTGGCTGGAGCGTGAACGGTCAACACGTCGGCAGCTCTCCTTGCTGCGCATAGAGCAGCCAAAGCCCAACCCATTCTTCGACGTTGAGGGTCTCTGGTCGTCGCGTTGGTTCTATCCCTGCATGGACAAGGAGCGATTCGACATAGTCCCGGGGAGCGTCCAGACCGTTCGCAAGGGAGTTCCGTACATGCTTTCGTGGAGAGCGAAAACCCGCGGCAACGAACTCAATGAACCTGCCGACGTCGGATGCTGGTATGAGCAGTTCGGAAATGGTCTCAAGTCGAACCACCATCGAATCGACCTTCGGTTGAGGGTAGAACGCCCGCGCTGGTACGCGGCGCACAATCGACGCGTGCGCGAGTAGCTGCACCGATACGCTCAATAGGCTCATGTCGCCCGGGCGGGCGGTAATGGAGCGGGCCACTTCTTCCTGCACCATGACGATCATCAGGCCGGGTCGCACGTCAGCAGTAAGGAAATGACGGATTACGGGCGAGGTGATGTAGTAGGGCAGATTCGCTACAACCTTGTACGAGGTGGCGTTGCGCCGGGTGTTCCGCGCGAGCAGGGTGCCTGGGCTCACGGCGAGAACGTCAGCCTCGACGATACTTACGTTCGAGACATCCTCCAGTGTTTCCTGGAGCAACTCCACCATGCGCCGGTCTATCTCGACCGCGATGACCTCGGCAACGAGAGGTTGGAGGACGCCGGTAAGAAGGCCGGTGCCGGGGCCTATTTCAATGACGGTGTCTTCTGTCGAGAGATTGGCGGAGGCAGCGATGGACTTGTGGATGCCGGTATCGACAAGGAAGTGTTGGCCGAGTCGTTTGTTGGCACGCAGACTATGGCTTTTGAGAAGCCGTTTTACCCTCGTGAGTGTCGTTGTACCTGGCATCGTTCAAGCGCTCGTGACTATGCTAGCACGTACGAGTACGCTTTGACGCTGCTGCGCCGCTCTCTTAGAATGCTGACAGGGGCCAACAAGCGTGAATCGAACATCCGCATCGAAGTACGACGTGGTTATCGTCGGGGCCGGCCCGGCGGGCATATTCGCTGCACTCGAGCTGTGTGACACGGGACTCAGCGTCGCTCTGCTTGAGAAGGGCAATGACCTCGAGCAGCGCGTCTGCCCTATGGATCAAGGCGCAACCACGTGTATCTCGTGCCGCCCGTGCAGCCGGGTGAGCGGCTTCGGCGGTGCAGGTGCGTTCAGCGACGGCAAGTTGACCCTCGATTCCGGTGTGGGTGGCAGGCTTGGTGAGTTGCTGGGCGTCACGGCGGTCTCTAAACTCATTGAGCACGTGGATTCCACGTATGTGCGCTTCGGGGCGCCGGACCGTCTGTACGGCGATGGTGAGCGTGTCGCTGAGATGCAGCGACGGGCCATCGTGGCAGGACTCCGACTGGTGCCGGTCAGGCTGAGGCATCTCGGGTGCGAGAACTGCGCACGGGTTCTCGAGCGGATGCGGGCGCACCTGTTAGCACACGTGGACATCAGGACGGGTGTCGCAGTGCGCGAGATCCTGACGGATGGCGGAGATGTGACAGGCGTGCGCACCGACGGCGGTGAACGCATCCACTGTCGCTTCGTCGTGTGTGCACCCGGGCGCGAAGGCGCTGAGTGGCTGGAGAGTGTCGCGCAGTCGTATGCTCTGCGCCTGAGGACGAACCCTGTTGACGTGGGTTGCCGGATCGAGCTGCCGGCGCCTGTCACGGATGAGCTGTGTTCCGTCCTGTACGAGGCCAAACTCGAGTACTATTCCTCGAGCTTCGACGATCGGGTCCGCACCTTCTGCATGTGCCCTCGCGGTGAGGTCGTCATGGAGTCGACCGGTGGAGACGACCCTGTAATAACAGTGAACGGAGTCGGCTACGCCGAGCGCGAGACGGCGAACACCAACTTTGCCATCCTGGTATCGACCTCGTTCACGGAGCCGTTTCATCAGCCAATCGCGTATGGTAAGTATCTGGCGCGGCTGGCTAACCTGGTGAGTGGTGGCGTTCTGGTGCAGCGGCTCGGAGACCTGAAGCAAGGACGGCGCTCGACGGTCGAACGTCTGCGCAGGAGTCTGGTCGAGCCGACGTTGCCGGTCGCGACGCCTGGCGACCTCAGTTTCGTCCTTCCCTATCGCTATTTGGCTGACATAACAGAGATGCTCGAGGCGCTTGACCGCCTTGCGCCCGGTGTTGCCTCGCCTCACACGCTGCTCTACGGGGTGGAGGTCAAGTTCTACTCCAGCCAGCTCGATCTCACTCCGGACTTCGAAACGCAGGTTCCCGGCCTGTTCGCCGTCGGCGACGGTGCCGGTGTCAGCCGTGGCCTTGTGCAGGCCTCGGCGTCCGGTGTGGTCGCCGGAAGGGCTATTGCAGCCCGTGCCTGAACCTGCGCCTGAAAGCCTGTTGCCCCTTCTGGATGCGCACTGATACACTCTGCGTCCCCCGGTCGCACGGCTGGCCCTCCGAGGTGTACGAGATGAGCAGACCGCGACTACTGATTGCGAGCGCAAATGCCGGAAAGATCATCGAGTACCGGTCGCTCCTGGCCGGTGTCGAATGCGACCTCGTTTCAATGGTCGACGCAGGCGTCGCGAACGACATAGAGGAGACCGGCTCGACCTATGAGGAGAATGCGCGCATCAAGGCGGTGACATGCGCGGAGAGGTCCGGCCTGGTGACGCTTGGTGACGATTCCGGGCTGGAGGTCGACGCGCTGGGAGGCGAGCCGGGGCTGTATTCGGCGAGGTACGCGGGTGACAACGCGACCGATGCCGAGCGGGTGGCGTACCTGCTATCGAAGATGAAAGACGTTCCGCCGGAGCGACGTACGGCTCGATTCGTCTGTGTTATCGCTATCGCTGTCCCGGGTGAGGACGTAACGTTCTGTCGCGGCGAGTGCCATGGCCTTATTGTGGAAGAGCCGCGCGGAATACTGGGCTTTGGCTATGATCCGGCGTTCTTCATGCCCGACCTTGGCAAGACGGTGGCTGAGCTCCAACCTGAGGTGAAGAACCGGGTGAGCCATCGCGGTCGGGCCGCCGCGGAGGCCCGGAAAGTGCTACGCAGATTCATTGACGAGGGTAGGTGGCGATAGTATGATTAGCACCCCGCAATCGAGGAGGTAGACGTATGCGAGTATCGTGTCTGCAGGAAAATCTCAGCCGTGGGCTCGGCACAGTCGGCCGGTCCGTCGCGGTGCGCTCGACGCTGCCGGTGACCCAGAACATCCTGGTCGTGGCCGAGGAATCGCGGTTGAAGCTCGTCGCTACCAACCTCGAAATGGCAAGCACCTGCTGGGTGGGTGCCAATGTGGAGGAAGAAGGCAGCATTACCGTGCCCGCGCGGCTGCTTACCGAGTTCGTCAATTCGCTGCCCAACGAGAGTGTACAGATAGAGATGCCGCCGGGTGGCCGCACGGTGCAGTTCACCTGCGGACGTTTTCAGGCGCACGTGAACGGAATCGATGCCGACGACTTCCCTCCGATTCCTGAGGTCGTTGAAGGAGTCAGTGCGGAGATAGACGCGGATGGCATGAGGGAAGGTATCGCGCGTGTGGCCATGGCGGCTGCCACGGACGAATCCCGACCCGTTCTGACGGGAATCAACACCGAATTTGAAGGCGAGCAGCTCACCCTCGCTGCCGCTGATGGTTTCCGCCTGGCTGTGTACAGGATGCCACTGTCGAAGTCGGTCCAGGGCAAGACTTCTATTATCATCCCTGCCCGTACACTGAATGAGCTCAATCGGGTCCTTGGTGATCAGGAAGAGCCGGTTATCGTGACCGTGAACGACCAGCGGAATCAGGTCATGTTCCGTCTCAACAACGTCGAGATAGTCTCTCAGCTTCTACAGGGCACATTCCCCAACTACTCGCAGGTGATACCCAAGAGCTACGATACAAGGGCGGTTGTGGATGTTCAGGAGTTCACCAGGGTCGCCAAGATGTGCTCTGTGTTCGCGCGCGATGCCAGCAATATCGTGAGACTCTCGGTGGCTCCCGGTCCCGAGCTGACTCCCGGCAAGGTGACCATTTCCGCGCAATCGGAAGAGGTTGGGGGGAACACCGGCGATCTCGATGCGCTCGTTGACGGCGACGAAGCCAAGATCGCCTTCAATGTGAAATACCTGTTAGACGTACTGGGGGTAATCAAGCAGTCGCAGGTCGCGCTTGAGGTTACGACTCCGTCAAGCCCTGGCGTCATCCGGCCCATCGGCACTGACAATTACGTCCACGTGATAATGCCGATGTTTGT
>CAZKHH010000075.1:0-9541 GCA_964552485.1 uncultured Dehalococcoidales bacterium
TTGTGCGACGTCTGCTGTTCGATCGTGGCCTGGTCAGCGACGACCTGTAACGGGCTTGGGCCCACGTGTCGCGCTGCACGCGGGCAGTTTCGCGCCTGTTGTGGGAATCCCCCTCAGGGAAATGGAAATACGCCTCGCGGCGTATTACACCGTGTGAATGTGCTATAGTCGCACGCTGTGGCCACGCATCTGGCCCTGCAAGGAGGGGAGAGGTATGCGCGACGATACTGCATATAGTCTGAACGATAAGGTAGCGCTGGTGACCGGGTCTGGCTCCGGCATAGGACGGGGTATCGCGATCGAGATGGCCAACGCCGGTGCTCATGTAGTACTTGCTGAACTCAATTACGAGTCGGCCGAGGCGACGGCTGCCATGGTGGAGGACCTGGGACGCCGCGCTCTGGTCATCGAGACAGACGTCACCGACCAGGAAAGCGTCGAGCGGATGCTGGGAGCAACCCTCAAGGAGTTTGGGTCAGCAGACGTCCTTGTGAACAATGTAGGCGGTGTCGGCCCCGAACCGAAGAAGACGGCCCTTGCCGATATGTCGCTCGACCAGTGGGAGTTCATGCTGCGCCTGAATCTGACGTCGCAGTTCCTCTGCTGTAAGACGTTCGTCAACTATCTGCTGGCGAATGGAAGGGGTGGAAGCATTGTGAACATCGCATCACTGGCGGCCATGGTTCCGTATGAGACCAGCGTGGCGTATGGTGCGGCCAAGGCTGGTGTGGTCAGTATCACGAAGACGATTGCGAGTGAGTACGGCCCGAAGGGTATACGAGCCAATGCGATTGCCCCTGGCCATATCGAGACGCCCATCCCGACAGCGCTGTATAAGGCCAAGCCCGAGGTGCGTGCCGCACAGGATCGCATCATTCCGGTTGGACGATGGGGCCGCCCCGATGAAATCGGCAGGCTTGCCGTCTTCCTGGCGTCGGATGCATCCAGCTATGTCACCGGTCAGACCATTACGGCAAGCGGCGGCATGACGTATTTCCTGACGAAGCTGCCGTAGATCCTGACGGCCGATCTTGCCGTGCGCAGATGACCATGTGGCGTCCGTAGGACTGTGGCAAATCGCGGGTGGTTGATGGCGCAACCGTGAACGTGTGCAGGGCAACCGACGTGACATATCAGGTCCTCTCGATAGGTCTCCCGGCTTGTATCGATTGCCGGACCCCTCGGGACTCCTGAAGAGTCTTCGTCGGCACGTTTCCGCCCCTGTTGCGAGGGCAGAATCCCGTTGCTAGAATAGCGCGAGAGTTCCCGTATGGATGACGCACCGGTTCTCGTCCTCAATCAGGGTTTCGAGCCCCACGACGTGTGCCGCACCCGACGGGCCATCGTCCTCGTGTTCTGCGGCAAGGCAGAGCTTGTGGAAGACAGCCGGGGTGAGGTTCGTACGGTGTCGACCTCTTACCGTATTCCCTCCGTTATCAGACTTACGCACTCGGTACGACGGCCGTTTCACCAACGTCGGCTGACCCGCGTGGAAGTGTTCATGCGTGACAGGTTCAGGTGTCAGTACTGCGCGCGCGAGACGAGGGAGCTCACGCTCGACCATGTGGTACCGCGCAGCCAGGGCGGCAGTCATACGTGGGAGAATGTCGTGAGCGCGTGCAAGCTCTGCAATCGTAAGAAGGGCGGAAGGACGCCGGAAGAAGCCGGCATGGCGCTACTCAGTGTTCCGGCTGTTCCCCGGGGCTATGGCTATCACGTTCCGTATCAGTACTTCTGCTCTCATTCGGAGTGGCAGAAGTATCTTCCGACCCAGCATGCTGTGAAGGGACTTCAGATGGATTCACCTGTTCCAGAGACAGCTCTCTAATGTCCGTTTCGAACTGGACCGATACGGTCTGCTTCAGTACATTCAAGGCTACGACCCGGCCCCTGCCGAATTCGGTGTCGACGAACTTGTTCGTCTTCGGCATCCGTGATTTCACATCCGTGTACATCTCCTGCTCGTAGTTCAGGCAGCAAAGCAGCCTGCCGCAGACGCCGGAGATCTTCATCGGATTGAGTGCGAGGTTCTGAGTCTTCGCCATTTTGATGGATGATTGCGCGAACTGGCCCAGGAACGTCCGGCAGCACAGCGGGTATCCGCATTTGCCTACAAGGCCGCACAATTTCCCCTGTTCGCGAGGGCCGAGCTGGCGCATCTCTATTCGAGCATGCAGCAGGCGACTGAGCTCGCGGACAAGCTTGCGAAAGTCGACCTTGTCTTCGGCGCGGAAGAAAATGGTGACGTGCCGGTCATCGTCGTACCTGGCCGCAAGGGGATGCATGCGCAGTCGGAGTTCCTTGACCTTCTCCCGGCACAGTTGAAGGGCATGCAGGGATTCCTCATCGACGCCCGCCTTGAGTACGACCTGTGACTTGCCACGCTCGTCGCTCTCTCCCTCATGGGAAGGAGGGGTTTCCGCGGTTACACCGTACTCGTCGTGCCGATGCTCATGGTCCGGTGTTGCGGCGGGTGCTGCCTCATCCGGCGGCACTGCATCAGCAGGTCCGGCGTCTGCCGCCAAGGCTTCGTCCGCGTCACTCGACTCGTCGTCGGGCGCGGCGCCGGCATTATCAGTCGGTGCTGTCTCGTTGTCTGTCGGGGATGCAGCCCTGTCCAAGGGGGATTCTTCAACCGTCTCGTCGTCCGCAGCGGGGCTATCCTCCCGTGTATCTGCGCCGCCAACGGTTGATTCCTCTAGCTCCTCATCTCCGCTGCCGTCCTGCCTGTCCCTGACGCTTTCATTATCATTCATTACGTTTCACTGTCGTCCCGGAGAACGGCCAACGGCATTTCGCCCTCACCTGTGGGCTTGTCGATGCGCGGTATCGAATAGACCAGGGAATCGAATGCGAGGCGTGGAAGCACGTTAGAATCGAGGTTCTCCCTCGCATCGCTCAGCTTTCCGATGAATTCGCGTATCTGCTCAAGGCTCAGGCGCCCTGCCTGCTCGTTCAGGTCGTTGACATAGTCTACGTTGACAATGCCGTCGCTGCAACCGCCCTTCGTCACCAGCAGGTCGCGCCACCAGGTCATCCACATCTCAAGCGTCTCCAGGACACCCCTCGGGTCCCTCCTGTATTGCGACTCCAGTTCCCGTGCGAGGTCAAACCTCGCCGTGCTGGTCATATAGACAAGCTGGATGATGGTCTCGACCCGTGAGGCACGTGAGGCGAGGATGGACTCATCACGCACGGCTGATATGGCCCACCCCGTCCTTCCGCGCGCGAGGCGCGCGATGAAGGAGGCCTGTTCGGAGTCTACATGCAATGACTCACACAGGTAGCGTTCCAGTTCAGGAACCGGCGCCGGCCGCACATCTATGCGCTGGCAGCGTGAGACGATCGTTTCAAGCAATCGGCTCTCGTCGTCCGCGAGCAGCAGCCATACAACGTGTTCCGGCGGCTCTTCCAGTGACTTCAGGATGCTGTTGGATGCTTCCGGAGTCATGCGTTCGGCGTTCTCGATGATAAGCACTTTGTTGCGGCCTTCGAACGGAGGCAGGCTTGCCGCGTGCTGCAGTCGTCTTACCTGGCCGAGGAGGATGTTGCGGCCCGGCCGGGCATCCTCTTCCTCATCCTGTCCGCTCTCGTCCGTTTCGGCCGGCTGGTCCAGCGTGGCCACTATGACGTCTGCGTGCTTGCCATCCAGGATGCGGTGGCATGCTTCACACTCGCCGCAGGGCGGCTCGCTGCCCGTGCAGTTCAGGGCGCAGGCGATATCGGCCGCAAGCGTTCGCTTGCCCACGTGTTCGGGGCCAAGGAGCAGATACGCGTGGTGTGCGCTATCCTGAGATATGCTCCGTGAGAGCCAGTCAATGGTGCTCCCCTGTCCGAATGTGCGCCACATATGTGTCTACAGATCGAGGCTTACCAGGTCGTCGTACGTCTCGCGGCGCCGCACGATGCGCGAATTGCCACGGTTGACGAATACAACTGCAGGCTTCGGAATAGCATTATAGTTGCTCGCCATGGGGATACAGTACGCACCCGTTGCGGGCAAAGCAATCACGTCACCCGCCACGACCCTGGGAAGCTGGATGTCTCGTATAAGTATATCACCGGACTCGCATAGCTTGCCTGCGACAGTCACGGTTTGTGCATCTGTCTCGGATGCCTTGTTGGCCACCATCGCCTCATACCTGGCGCCGTAGAGCGGAGGACGGATGTTGTCCGACATTCCGCCGTCGACGCATACGAAGGTGCGTACACCCGGAATGGACTTGCGTGAGCCCACCGTATAGAGCGCGACGCCGGCCTTGGCACTGATTGCGCGGCCGGGCTCAATCGTGAGCCGCGGCGGAAGCAGGCTGTTGCGCAGCAGCAGGTTGGAAAGCGTGGTGATTATGCCATCTGCGTATACGGCAACAGGCGGGTATGTATCGTCCACCGTATAGCTTGCCGGGAATCCGCCGCCCACGTTCAGCTCCATGAGGTCGAAATCATACTTCTGCTTCATCGCCCGTGCGAAGTCAATCACGACTCCGAGGGCCGCCTCGTACGGAGAGCTCTCCGGTATCGGCGACCCGAGGTGGAAGTGCAGCCCGAGCAGGCTTACGTTCCTCATGCGCAGCGCCTCCGCGAGCGCCTCTTCTGCGTGGCCGGTGCTTATGGGCATGCCGAATTTGCTGTCGAGCACACCGGTCGTCGTGTATTCGTGGGTATGCGGATCGATATTCGGAGTGAGTCGCAGCAGTATCTCCTGCACGACGCCGCTCTCCCCCGCCATCTTGTCGAGTAGCCGCAGCTCATCCATGTTGTCGACGACGACGCGGCCGATGTCCCAGTCGAGCGCATCAGCAAGCTCGTCAGGCGTCTTGTTATTGCCGTGGAAGTACACGCGTTCCGGAGGAAAGCCCACGGACTTTGCAATGGCCATTTCTCCGCCCGATACAACATCGAGCCCGAGTCCTTCGTCCTTCAGCAGGCGCGCCATTGCCCTGTTGAGAAAGGCCTTGGAGGCGTAGCAGACGACCGTATCGGGATAGCGGTTGGAGAATCGCTCGACGAACTCGCGGCACTGGTGTCGCAGTGTCTCCTCGTCGTACACGTATAAGGGAGTGCCATACTCTTTTGCGAGGTCGTACGCGTCGCACCCGCCTATCATCAGATGCCCGGCGGAATTGACTGTCGTGTCCTTGGGAAAAAGCGCGAGGCGAGGGTGCTGTCTTGTGGTTGGTGTCATACGGTAGATGGTAGACAGTTGCTCGTACATCGTCAATGAGGAGTCGCAGCGTACGCGCGACCTACAAATGGAAATGCGGCTTTCAGAGTGGTAGAATCGGCCGGGCGCGCACGTCGACGTCGCGTCCGCACGCAGCTTTCAGGAGGACATATCATGGGCATCGTAGGCATCATCGGCGCTGGAACGATGGGCAGAGGCATTGCGCAGGTCTCCGCCACAGCCGGTTACGATGTAATCCTGAACGACGTCTCTATGGATATGGTCGCCGGATCAGTCGACCGGCTCTCCTCAGGGTTGGATTCCCTTGTCAACAAGGGAAAGATGGAGTCCGGCGCACGCGACGAAATCCTGTCACGCATCAGGAAGAGCGCCGACCTCCGGGACATGGCCGACGCGGACATCGTTATTGAGGCCATATACGAGGATCTCGACGCCAAGAAGAAATTGTTCGCGGCGCTCGACGAGTACTGCAAGGAGGACGTGGTCCTCGGCAGCAACAGCTCATCGCTGTCCATCCTCGATATGGCGATGGCGACGAAGCGACCCGAAAGCGTGGTCGGTATTCACTTCTTCAACCCTGTACCGCGCATGAAGGGTGTTGAACTTGTCTGTACCATCCTCACGTCGTTCCGCACGCTCGAGGCTGCGCGGCAGTTTTCGGCATCACTCGGGAAGGAAACGTGGGTGGCCAAAGATGCCCCGGGTTTTCTCAGCACGCGCCTGCTCATCCCGTATCTGCTCGATGCGGTCCGTCTGCTGGAAAACGGGTTTGCCTCCAAGGAAGACATCGATACGTGCTGCGTGCTGTCGTTCAATTATCCCATGGGTCCGCTTACGCTTGCCGACCTGATAGGACTCGATGTGCTGCTCAATATCTCGAATGGCATGTACGCCTCGTTCAAAGACCCAAGGTTCGCTGCGCCCATCCTGCTCGAGAAGATGGTTAAGGCAGGTCAGCTTGGTCGAAAGAGCGGTAAGGGTTTCTACGATTACGAATAGCGTCGAGGTGTACGGGCGATGACCGGTAAGCACGAGAATCTCATCTTCACCGAACTGCCTCAGATGGTCGACCTGCCGAGCCACTTCCATCCGGTGCCCTTCTGGGTAAGCCCGCAGATGGGAGAAGACATAAAGTGCGGCGTAGCCGCTGTCGATACGAGCAAGCTGGTTGGAGAGTACCTCACCGATGAGCATGCACATGAGTGCGCCGAGGTCTACATGGCGCTCTCACCGAACAGAGGCGATATGGTCCTGGAGATAACGCTCGACGGTGAAACGTACGTCGTAGAGTCTCCGTGCACCATCTACGTCCCTGCAGGCGTGAGCCACCGGTTCAAGGCGCTGAAGTCGGAGCGTGAAGGCAGCTACTTCTGCGGAATCATCCTCGATATGGAGAAGGTATAAGACATCGCATCATGGATCCTGGAAAGCGCAATTGCAGCAGACCGGGTCCGTATCAACTGAAGGAGGGAGACCGGCATGCTTGAAGTTCGTTTCCACGGTCGGGGCGGCCAGGGCGCTGTCACAGCGGCTAATCTGCTCGCAGCCGCCGCGCTCCGCGACGGTAAGAAAGGGGTGCAGGCGTTCCCGCACTTCGGTGGCGAACGCAGAGGCGCACCGGTCGCCGCGTTTGTCCGTATTTCACCGGATGAAGTCAGGCTTCGCAGTCGTGTGTACAGTCCGGACATGGTCGTCGTGCTGGACAGGCAGACGCTTGAATCAATCGATGCTACCGCAGGACTCAAGGAAGGCGGCACAATCGTCCTCAACACCAGGAAGAAGCCGGATGAATTCGAATTCTCCGACAGGTTCCGGGTCGCGGTGGTCGATGCGGCAGGCATCTCTATCCGCCGCAACCTTCTGGTGAGCGGTATACCTGCGTTGAACACACCAATGCTCGGCGCAATCGCCAGGCTCATCGATGAGGTCTCCCTGGAATCGCTCCAGGAGGTCATCAAGGGCCAGTGGAAGGGTTGGGCAGGAGAGGAGAACGCTGCCGCCGCGAAGGAAGCATATGAATCGATGGAGGTGAACCGGTGACCGAACGATACGAGGCCGACACCACCATTTCGTACCCGTGCCAGGGTGCTGCCGGAAGGACCGGCGGCTGGCGCGACTTCAAGCCGGTCATAGACCAGGAGAACTGTATCAAGTGCCTGCGCTGCTGGGTCTTCTGCCCCGAGAACGCGATCAAGCGTGCGGAGGATGATTCGGTCAGCATCGACTATGACTATTGCAAGGGCTGTGGCGTCTGCGCCTGGGAGTGCCCCAAGAAGGCGATAGCCATGGAGAGGGAGGACTGAGCGATGACAGTCATGTTCGATGTTGGAAACAAAGTAGTCGCGAAGGCCGTTCAGCTCTGCAGGCCTGAGGTCATCGCCGCGTACCCTATCACTCCCCAGACGGTTATCGTGGAGGAGCTTGCGAGGTTCGTTGAAAACGGTGAGCTGTCGGCCGAGTACCTCTGCGTAGAGAGTGAGCACTCGGTCATGGCCGCCACCGTGTCCGCTGCGTCCATGGGCGTGCGGACGTTTACCGCGACCTCGTCGCAGGGCCTCGCGCTCATGCACGAGATGCTTCACTGGGCCAGCCTGTCGCGTTTGCCGGTCGTGATGGTCAACGTGAACCGCACCCTCGGCCCTGGCTGGAGCCTGTGGCCGGATGAGACCGACTCGATGGCTCAGCGCGACACTGGCTGGATACAGTTCTACGTCTCCGACGCACAGGAGGCGTTCGATACCATCATCCATGCGTTTAAGCTGGCCGAGCACAGTGCCGTTCAGCTTCCCGTGATGATCAGCTACAGCGCATTCACTATCTCTCACACTATGATGCCAGTCGAGATACTGACACAGGAGGAAGTGGACGACTTCGTGCCACCCTTCAAGCCCTACTGGAAGCTCGACTGGCGGAACCCCGTGACATTCGGCAACGTGATCTCCGATGAGTACCACATGGAGAAGCGCTGGACGATGCACCAGGGCATGGAGGCGGCGAAGCGGCTGATTCCCGAGATAGGACGCGACTTCGAGAAGAAGTTCGGCCGCTATCATGGCGGCCTCATCGAGGAATACCGCACGGACGACGCGGAGTACATCGTTCTCGCCATGGCGTCGGTCGGCTCCGAGGCGAAGGTCGCCGTCGACAACATGCGCGAGCAGGGCTTCAAGGTCGGACTCGCGCGTATGCGCGTCGTTCGACCGTACCCCGACGAGGACCTGAGGCGACTCGGCAGGGGACGGAGCCTCATCGCGCTCGACCGCAATATCTCGGTCGGCTCCGGCGGCTGGATGTACCATGAGACCCGCTCGGCCGTGATGGGAGTCGAGGGCTGCACGGTCTACGGCTACCTCTGCGGAGTCGGCGGTCGCGACGTGACATTCGACGACATCGAAGGTATGACGAAGAAGGTGATGATGGGCGACGCACGGCACGACGTCGTCGAGTGGTGGGACCTCAAAGACCAGGGAGGCAACTGATGGCCATCAAAGATCTGCCACGAGAAGAGTACATGCTCCCGGGCGCGGGTTCGTGCCCCGGGTGTGTTGACCTGCTTTCGCTCCGCATCGCCCTCAAGGCGCTCGGTCCGAAGACGGTGCTTGTGAGCCCTGCATCCTGCACGGCGTCGGTCGCGACCAGCTACCCGAAGTCGCCGTTCAACGTGCCGGTGCTCACCATGGCGTTCGCGGCGGGCGGCGCCGCGGCATCGGGCGTGGATGCCGCGCTGAAGCGGCTCGGCGAAGAAGATGTGAACGTGGTCGTATGGGCCGGCGACGGTGGAACGTACGACATCGGTCTGCAGTCGCTCTCCGGCGCGATGGAGCGCGGCACCAATTGTATCTTCGTCTGCTACAACAACGAGATCTACTCCAATACCGGCGTGCAGCGAAGCGGTGCGACTCCGTTCGGTGCGTGGACGACCACCACATGGACCGGCAAGGTTGAGCAGCGCAAGGACATGGCTGGCATCATGCTTGCGCACCGCCTGCCGTACATGGCGCAGTCATCTCCGTCGTATCCGGAGGACATGTACCGCAAGGTTCAGAAGGCCGCCAGCATCAAGGGGCCGAAGTATCTCGAGTTCCATATCCCGTGCGCGCCGGGCTGGCGTTTCCCGATGGAGCGGACGATTGACTACGGCCGACTCGCTGTCGAGTCAGGGGCATGGGCGCTGTTCGAGGCCGAGAACGGAAAGGTTGAGTTCAATCTGCGCTCGAAGCAGATACTCGAGGGCAAGACGGAGCGCAAGCCCATCGTGGAGTATCTCGAGGGCCAGGGTCGGTTCGCCCATCTGTTCAAGCCGCAGCGCGATGCCGCACCAGGCCGAGGATGGTCTTGATCAGCGTGCTCTTGCCG
>CAZKHH010000076.1:0-9393 GCA_964552485.1 uncultured Dehalococcoidales bacterium
TCCTGCGAGCGGCTCTCGCGTTGGAGGAGGTCTCAGAGGTCCGCAAGCTGCATCCGCCGGTGGGGTGAGTGAGGCCGGGCGTAATCGGCCAGGTCCCTGTTGAAGGCGGACCCGGCAATCGATGCGCGAGCAAGGGGCGTCGACGACCACAAGGGCGTCCGCCGTCAGGGCTACGGGCGAGGTATGCCGTCGCCCCTACAGGTAGTCGCCCTGCACCTTCCTTGCGGGCACGTGCACTGTGCCCCTACGAAGACCCCTCATGACCATGCGCGGGCGGGTCGGTGTGGGAACCAGTCCTACGTCTGCTTCGTACGCTGGGCGAGGATGAAGTCGGCGGCTTCACCAATGCCGCGCACCACTACTCTCCATTGCGGCAGTTCTGCCTGGTGGTGCATTCCATGTCCTGTGAGGACGTAAATCCCGGTAGCCCCGGCGTTGTCAGCCAGCACGACATCGTGCGGGTGATCGCCCAATACAAACGATTCGGCCAGGTCGAGTCCGTAATCCCTGGCGGCTTCCTCAAGGAAGTAAGGATTGGGTTTGATGCAGATGCAGTCCTCGCTCCTGTCGTGGGGACAGCAATAGACGCCGGAAATGGTCACTCCGTGTTTGCCCAGTTCCGAGACCACATACTGGTTAACCAGGGCGACTTCGTCGGCACTCACCATTCCACGGGCGATGCCGGGCTGATGAGTGATTACAAACAACCGGTAATGTTCCTGCAGCCTCTTGAGAGCCGGGATGGTATCCGCAAAGAAGGTGACCTCCGACGCACTTCGCAGGTGCCCACGGTCTTCGATGATTGTGCCATCGCGGTCGAGAAAGACCGCCGGTACGGTATCCGATGTGGTCATCGCCGTTTCAACGGGCCAGTGACAATTCGGCGCGCGTTTTTGCTCGCTGCGCACGGGCCGCGCATGTCCTGGATTCGACAAGTCCTCTCATAGATGCTCCGAGGCGATGAACTGCCGGTAATCCTCTGCCGTAGCGCCTGAAAGACAGCCCTCGATGATCCTGCGGCCAAGAGGATGCAGGTCCGGCTGCAGGAACTGACGGACCTGCTCATGGAAGAAATCCGTGAGGATCTGAGCGCCCGCGTCGTAGGTCTCGGGACCAACCTCGGGCTGGCTGTCCACCTGAAAGAACTGCTGCGGCACTGTCACGCCCTCGATGCGGATCTCGTTGAGCGCATAGCCCAGCAGCGGACACCGGGAGGGCACTAGTTGGTCCGTAAGAAACGGCGCATGACCCCGCCGTGCCAGGTAGTCCCGCGCGAGCCATTCCGGCATGAAACCGGTCTCCCACGCTCCGACATACTGGTTCGGCGTAAGGATGTAGCGAGTCCGGGGAGCGTCCATGAACTGCTGCAGTAGCAGGTTAGCCTGGTCGACCTTGCGACCCGTCGTGAAAGGCCAGTAGCTACCCACGCCTTCGCTACTCATGGCCTCAACGTCCACGATACTCGGATTTGAGTAGCCACGCGGCGCGACAAGGCGCCACAGCCAGGCCAGAGCAGGCGGCATGACATGGAACAGTCCCACGATGCCATACGTGGGCCTCTCGCTTGTGCAGGGAGGTGTCCGTACACCGAACGAACGTACGTCGATGGCCACTTTGTCATTCGTTACGCCGGGTACGATTTCCCTTGGCAGGATGACCCTGGGATTCGGGCAGGGCACGTGCGGCTCGTCCTGAATGTGCTCCCATATCAATGCGGTACTTCCGGCCACGGCATCGATGTTCAGGAACAGCAGCGAACGCGGAGGCGCCACGGTCAGGCTTTCCAGATCGTGGTCTTTCCCGTAGCTGTCAATGTGGTTGACGCGAACAAACCAACCGGCCTCGGCATCGAGGACCCGGAGTTTGCCATCCGTCTCTTGCAGGTCCGTATGGCACAGACCCATATCGTCGCAGACCGGGTGCAGATCGCACGTCCGGCGGATCTCCAGGAATCGTTCCTCGCCCGTCACGATGTTTCTGCCGATGCGAAGGCGCCCATCGGGTAGACGATGCGGCTGCTGCAGCATCTCGCTCTTTCCACCACCGCTGGCCCCTTCATGCATGAAAGAGACGATGTTGTCGTACGGAGTCACCACCTGGACGGCCGAGCAATGGGCAGTAACCCAGTTCTGCTGAACACCCATCTCGATGAGCGCACCGTAGACTCCCTTCTTGGCGCTGGGACCGGGATAGAGGTTATACGAGAACATCTCGTGCACCTTCTTCCGGTTATGCACCACGACCTGGCGGCCGTCGAAGTGAGTGTGTCTGAACGTCGGCGCCACATAGATGATGAAGCCGGGCTCGAACGGGTGATCGAACTGCGCGAGGTCGACGACCCCCTGCAATAGTCCGAGTCCGAAGGCAAAGAAGCTCGCGTTGGCCGGGCAGATGGCCAGCGCATCACCTCCCAGGCCGAGCGAACCCATCTCAAGCGCGAAGACAGCCAGGTGCTGCCCGGACAGCCATTCAAAGGTCTCCTGGCGCACCTCGTCGAACGAGCAACCATACCGCTCGTGGAATCGCGGCTTATCAGACGGGCCGGAATCGGCGACAACCATACAGTCAGGGTCACGCCGCCGCATGTACGGATCGAAGTAGTTGGCCGATATGCCATTCCGGACACGGACCACCTCGGTCTCCAGCACTTCCCTGCCATCAGGGAGCCTGTAAGCGACCGTCCACTTGAGGTTGTCCTTCCCGCCACAGGCCAGGTCCTCCAAGTCCTGAATGCTTGAAGCAATCGTGACCGAGGGGGCCTGTTCAAGTATCTTCCTCGTCTCCTCAGGCAACTTCAGGTTGTCAGGTGTCCGTGGCTGCGCTGATTCGTCGAGCAAGTGAGTTTGAGCAAAGTTCTCGGGCACAGGTATCTCCTTTTGATGTACGTAAACTAATAATGATAACAGGAATGCCTTGTTTGATTCACACAAAGGAAGTCCGCGATCATCCACGAATTCATGATTTACACTATGGACACAGGGAAGGCTCCTAATGCGGTCGCCACGATGAGGACGAGAGGCCCCAGGGACACAGGTACTAGTGAGGCGCCTGCGGTCTCCGGCCGCCCGGCCGGACGACGGGCTGCCATTTCCCGATTGAAAAGAGGTCGGGAGCGATGAGTTTCCGGACCTCCTCTGCACCCAGCAGAAGGGCTCCACAGGCAATGGGCACGAGCCACTCAACAGGACTGAGTGGCACGGTCTGGAACGCAGTCTGGCCGACGGGAAGATAGACGGCTCCCAGTTGCAGCAGGACAGCCAGGCCGATGCCGCCCACCAGGTACCGGTTCTTCAGTGGGCCCAACTCCCAGACCCGATGAGTATCGGAACGTGATGAGAACGCGTTGAACCACTCGAAGGCGACCATAGTGCAGAACGCCATGGTCCGAGCTTTCTCGATGTTCATGGTCGAGTCCGCCCACCGGAAGACGAGAAACACCCCCAGGCCCATTAGCCCGGCCATGATTGCGACTCGCAGGATGTTGCCGGGAAAGATGAGCCCGACTTGCGGATGGCGTGGCGGCTGGTGCAGCTCATCGCCATACTTCGGCTCCAGTCCCAGAGGTATCGCCGACGGAGTGGCGGTGACCAGGTTCACCCAGATTATCTGCACGGCCAGCAGCGGAGCCGTGCCCAGCATGGCCACGGATATTGTCAGTGCAACCAGTTCACCTACTCCGGTACTGAGAAGGAAGAAGAGCACGTTGCGGAGTCGTGTAAAAATGGCTCTTCCCTCTTCCACGGCAGCAACCACCGAAGAGAAATTGTCGTCGGCAAGCACCATGTCGGCCGCTTCCTTCGCGACATCGGTGCCCGTTATCCCCATGGCTATACCGATGTTCGCGGTCTTTAAAGCGGGAGCGTCGTTCACGCCGTCGCCGGTCATGGCCACGACATGGCCCCTGGCCTTCAACGCATTGACTATGCGGAGCTTGAAGAGAGGGTCTATGCGGGCAAACACCGTTATGTTGTCTATCTGGTCAGCCAGCTCGGTGTCACTCATCGCCTGGAGCTCGCGTCCGTCCACGGTCTTGCCCGGCGGCAATTCAAGCTGCCGCGCGATTGACTCGGCCGTCGCACGGTGGTCGCCGGTAATCATGACGACGCGGATGCCAGCCTGCCGGCACTGCAGAACCGCTCGCTTCACTTCCTCACGGGGAGGGTCAGCCATACCTGCCAGTCCGAGAAATGTGAGTTCCCCCTGCAATTGTCCACATTTCAGTTTGTTCGGAGATGCCGAGACGTCTATGTATCCGAGTGCCAGCACGCGCATCGCATCGGACGCCAGCTCCTCCGTCGCACGGTGGACCTCTTCGGATTCCTTATCATCGAGGGGGTGCAGCCTGCCGTTCTTGAGGACCGTGCCGCACAAGCCGAGCATACGTTCGACCGAACCCTTGACGTAGATCCTGGTGTAGTCTGGCCCTTCATAGCCGATCGCCATAAATTGTTGTTCGCTCTCGAATGGAATCTCGCAGGTGCGGTGCAGGAATGAGCGTTCATATTCCTTGTTGATTCCCGCCTTGGCGCCCGCCACGACAAGAGAGATCTCCGTCGGGTCGCCGACAGGCTCGAAGGTCCCATCTCGTGGCACGAGTTCCGCGTCGCTGCACAGCGTGCCACTGAGAAGGAGAAGTCGAAGGGTCTCATGCTCGAATGGAGATAGCATGGCACCGTGCCGCCGGAACTCTCCCTCCGGACTGTAACCCTCTCCCGTGACCTCCACGAACTCTCCGTCGACGTAGATGCGCCTCACAGTCATTTCGTTCATCGTCAACGTGCCCGTCTTATCCGAGCATATGACCGTCGCCGAGCCCAGCGTCTCAACGGCAACAAGTCGACGGATAATCGCATTCCGCCTGGCCATGAAGCGCATGCCGATTGCCAGGACCACCGTTACGACCGCTGGCAGGCCCTCGGGTATGGCCGAAACCGATGCCGCCACCGCGAGAAAGAGCACGTCGATCGGCTCAAGCCCACGGTAGAGACCGATAACCGCCAACACCGCGACAAACGAGAGCACCAGGAAGATGATGTAGCGGCTAAGCTTGCGGATGCTCTTCTCAATCGGCGTCGGTTCATCCTTCACCTCCCGGAGAGCCCCGGCGATGGCACCCATCTGGGTGTCCATTCCCGTGCCTACGACCACGGCTGTCGCGCGACCATGGGTGACTATGGTGCCCATGAACACCATGTTCTCCCGTTCGGCGACGGGAGTGGCTTCCGGAAGCGGGTACGCTTCCTTGTCAACCGACGTTGACTCGCCTGTGAGCGATGCTTCGACTACCTTGAGGTTTGCCTCTTCGATGACTCTCGCATCGGCCGGCACCCTGTTCCCGCTTTCGAGCAGCAGGATGTCACCGGGCACTATGTCCTCCACAGGGATAACCCGCACGGAACCCTCTCTGCGAATGCGTGCCTTGGGCGCGGTCATCCTTACAAGCGCTTCCATCGTTTTGGCAGCTTGTTGCTCCTGCGTGAAGCCGATGATCGCGTTGAGCAGGAGGACAGCAGAAATGACGATCGCATCAACGTACTTGGCAAGAAGCAGCGAAGCAAGGGCTGCGGCGAGGAGTACATAGATGAGCGGACTGAGAAACTGCCTCAGGAACAACAGGATAGCGGGGGTCTTCTTAGCGCCTTCCAGACGGTTGGGACCGTACGTGGCCTGCAGTGAGGCGACGTGACCATCCGTAAGACCCGACTCTTTCGAGCCGAGCTCACTCAAGGTCTCCTCGATGGATAATGCGTGCCAGACGCGCCCCACGGCAGGAAATATACCATCAACGAGAAGAAAAGGCGGCACGCACGGGCATCGGGATACCGACTCAGAAAGTCCGCAGGCGCCTTGTTTGTTTCCAGCCACTTAAGGCTGCATTTCGTCACGTCCAGTACCAAGCAGGCGGTTCATCTCATCACTTTTCCTATTCGGAAATCGATGTTTCGCCCTCGAGCTTCAATGGACGACGCGATAAGGGTCTGCTAGTATGGAGCGCCGAAAGCCCACCATCTGTTCTGTTTTCTTCCCGGACACTTGATAGCAGCAGTGCGTGGGCAACGCAAGGATACGTACAAACACGCTGCACAGACAGGGAGCAGGCATGCCCTTCAACCGCATCCTGATAGCAAACCGTGGCGAGATCGCAATCCGCATCATGCGCGCCTGCCGCGAACTGCGAATCCACACCATCGCCCTGTACAGCGACGTCGATAGAGAGGCGCTCCATGTCCGGTACGCGGACGAGGCACATGCTATCGGCGGCGCATCTGCCCGGGAGAGCTATCTTGACATCGATAAGGTCCTCACCGTAGCCCTGAAAACGCGGGCTGATGCGATACACCCGGGATACGGCTTCCTCTCTGAAAATCCGGCGTTCGCCGAGGCCTGTGCGGGCCGGGGCATCGTGTTCATTGGCCCGACCACAGAGGCATTGCATTCCGTAGGCAACAAGATTGCGGCGAGGCACACGGCACAGAAGTGCGGCGTTCCCGTGGTGCCGGGCTCCATCGCCGGCCTCAACGGGCACACGGAAGCCGCGGCCATCGCTGACACAATAGGTTACCCGGTGCTCCTCAAGGCTGCGGCTGGCGGCGGCGGCAAAGGTATGCGTACGGCCAGGACCGGGGAAGAGCTCAGGCAGTTGCTCGATGTAGCTGCGAGGGAGGCAGACCACGCTTTTGGTGACCCAAGCCTGTACATCGAGAAGCTTGTTGATCCTGCGCGCCACGTGGAGGTCCAGCTGCTGGCTGACCACTTCGGTAACGTGATACATCTGGGAGAACGGGACTGCAGCATCCAGCGTCGCTTCCAGAAGGTTATCGAGGAATCGCCCTCACCTGCTGTGAATGACGACCTCAGGAGGCGCATAACTGAGGCAGCTATTTGCGTGGCGAAGGCCATCGGCTATCGCAATGCCGGGACCATCGAGTTTTTGGTCGATGGCGACAATTTCTACTTCATCGAAGTCAACGCTCGCTTGCAGGTGGAGCACCCAATCACCGAGATGGTGACCGGCATGGACCTGGTAGAGGAGCAGATCCTGATCGCCGGAGGCCTGCCGCTGCGGTTCAAACAGGAAGACATCACGTTCCACGGCTCGGCGCTGCAGGCACGCATCTATGCGGAGAACCCGCTGTACAACTTTATGCCATCTCCCGGTTGTGTCACCAGGGTGACAGAACCATCCGGTCCCGGAATACGCATCGACAGCGGCGTTGTATCCGGCAGCATGGTGCCGATCGAATACGACGGGCTGCTCGCCAAGCTGGTCGTGTGGGGCAGGACGCGTCCCAAGGCAATCGCAAGGATGAAAGGGGCACTCCGGGACTACGAGGTCTCCGGAGTGCACACGACGATTCCGTTCAAGAGGTACGTGCTCGAGTGTCCGGCATTCCAATCAGGAATCTACGACACCGGCTTCGTTGCAACCATCATGGATGACTGGAAGCGCTCGGGCTTCGGGACGTGAACTGAGAACCACACTCTGCGTTCCGCTCAATCATGCGGCTGGCGGAAACGGGTGTGCGGGTCAACCCTGCATTCTGGACGCGTCACCGGCTTGCGGCTGCATGAGTCGGCCTCGCGCCCGCATACCGTCCACAGCCGAATCCCTCTCCCAGGGCGCACCAGACACACGCTCCGGGTGGCATCTCCTCCGCTATTAGGAGTTGCGACTCACATTGCCCACACAGGCGTTCCTCGCCGGGTTTCATGGGGCCCGCAGATGGAGGTAACGTCATCGGACAAATCTGGACACAACTCTCGCATTCCTTGCACGATTCAGGCCGGATGCCGAACGCGTAGTCACGATGCCGTTCCTTCCCTCTTCCGACGAAGCCGATTGCATGCGCTCTCCACATTTCTGCGCATATCCGGACACAGCGGCCGCATTGAATACAGTTGTCATTCCTGAACGTGTAGCGAACGGTCTTGACCCCGCAGTGCACGGCGATATCCTGGACAGCGCGCGAGTTCGGAGCCTGCGCCACAAGCAACTCCGCTATGTTCCTTCGCAGCCTGCGAATCCTCTCAGTGTTGGTAGCAATCACCATGCCTTCTTCCACATTCAGCGTGCAGGAGGTGGTTATCTTGGAGCGCCCATCCACTATGTGTTCAACGATGCAAAGCCGGCACGCGCCAATATCAGACAGGCCGGGCACGTGGCAGAGGTGTGGAATACAGATGCCATACTCTATCGCGGTGTCAAGAACGGTGATTCCCTTGACTGTCCGGATAGTGGCCCCGTCTATGGTTACGTTTACATACTGCGGCATCGTTACACCTCATCTCCTCAGATAACCTGAATCGCACCGAACCTGCACTCGCTCCGGCAGATTCCGCATCTCACACAGAGCTGTTCATCAATCGTGTGGGGCTGTCCCTTCTCACCACTGATTGCTCCCTGGGGACAATCGCGTTGGCATACGCCACAGCTTCGGCACTTCTCGGGATCGATCCAGTAGGTTATGAGCGCCTTGCAGACTCCCGCCGGACACCGCTTTTCAATGATGTGCGCCTCATACTCTGCCCTGAAATAGCGCAGTGTTGTAAGCACCGGGTTGGGCGCAGTCTTTCCAAGTCCGCAGAGAGCAGTCTGGGACACGGTATCAGCCAGTTCTTCCAGCAGATCGAGCTGTTCCAGCGTGCCGCGACCCTCCGTGATGTCGGTCACGATCTCAAGCATGCGGTCGATGCCCAGCCTGCACGGTATGCACTGCCCGCAGGACTCATCCTGCAGGAAGGCCAGAAAGTACCTCGCTACGTCGACCATGCATGTTTCCTCATCCATGACCACCATACCGCCCGAGCCGACCATCGAGCCGGCCTTAGCGAGGACATCGAAGTCGATAGGCAGATCGAAGAGGTCCTTTGGCAAGCAGCCGCCGGACGGTCCACCAATCTGTACTGCCTTGATGCCGTTGCCATTAACCGCCCCACCACCGATGTCGAATACCACCTCTCGAATGGGTGTGCCCATGGCAACTTCGACCAGGCCGGTGTTCTTGACGCGGCCGGTGAGGGCAAGGATCTTCGTGCCCTTGCTTCCCTCTGTCCCGCTGGAGCCAAACCAGGACGAACCATTGCGAATGATGCCCGGCACATTGGCCCATGTTTCGACGTTGTTTAGCACCGTAGGCGCGTGATAAAGACCATCGACAGCCGTATGCACGTCCTTGGCCCTGGGTTCGCCTACCTTGCCTTCAATGGAGGCCATGAGAGCCGTGGACTCACCGCATACGAAGGCTCCACCACCCCTGGCCACTTGCACTTCGAACGATAATGGCGACCCAAGGATGTTATCGCCAAGCAGCCCCAGGCTGCGGGCCTGTTCGACAGCAATCCGGGTATGCTCGACCGCGAGGGGGTACTCGTTGCGGACATATACATATCCCC
>CAZKHH010000077.1:0-9277 GCA_964552485.1 uncultured Dehalococcoidales bacterium
GTTTTCTCAGCGCATTCTCTATGACGACTGTCGCAGCGGCGAATACAGCGGCGATGGAGCCGAAGGCGGCAATCACTTGAAATGGAGAACCTGGCAGGCTGCCGCCTCCGAGCAGACGCGCAGTCATCTCCGGCGGCAACATACCCCGCGCCGCAAGCGGAGCCACGAGCCAGACCGTGAAGTTGGTGGTCACAATACTGTAGATGCCGAAAAAGAGGACTGCAGCGAGGCATACAAGGCCCAGCGGCCGCGCGGCCGCGTCTGGCAGCTTCACGTACCGGGTGAACATGCTCCGGATGAACGACCAGTGCAGCCCGGTGTGTATGCCCACAAGTGCAAGAGCCAGTGCGGAGGCGAACAGGTGCCCGAATCTCCAGAGAGGGGTCGTGCCATATATCTCAACGAATATGGTCCGTGAAATCATGATGCCGGTCAAGGCTATAAACACCACAAGCACAAGAAGCGCAACGTTCACCAGGTATCCCACACGTGTTTTCACGGGCAGCGACCGTCGGAAGAACCTGCTGCTGACGCCCACTATCCATCGCCAGTTGATACCGTGGTGCACAAGAAACAAACCGCATACCACCAGACCGCCCACCTCATGGAACGCGATGGTAATAGTCTGTGCCTCATACATCAGGACAAGCAACACCAGCATCACTAAGTCGAGGCTGATGCGTACCAAGTTACGGCGCATGATAGTGTTACTCACTGTCACGGAAGCGAGTCAGACCGATACAAGGTAGTTTGTCTGTATCTCTCTCGCGGCAATCCGACGCGGGTCAGCGTGTACCCAGTCGACGCGCGGCGATAGCCGCCACACCTGCAGCTACACAGCCGGTAGCTACTATGAGTGGCCAGTTGATGCTGCGGCTCGATACAAATGTCGCCGTGAAGCCGGCAAGACTGACCCAATGAGTTCCCCTTGACACGTTTTCCACAAGGAATGTGACATCTCGCTGTTCGCCCGCTCCGATTCTCACGTCCCGCCATCCCATAACTTCTCCATCGAGGACCAGGGCGGCGGTGAACAGGCCCGCTTCTTCTCCAGTGTTTGCAACAGTGATGGCAACAGCGACATCAATGCCTCGCCGCGTGACAAATGGCAAGGGACCCCACAGCTTCTGCACTACGGGTTTGATGACGAGCCGGTCCGCAGTAAAGTGTGCAGGGACAGGCTCTGCATGGTGCTCAGTTGCCAGCGTCTCTTCCACGTTGTCCTCCATCTTCCTTCGCACCATCTGAGTGGCTCAAGTGTCTCACATATGGCATCTTCGTGCCAATACCGGCGATTCCCGACGATGGATTTCGCTCGCCCGGGTGTCTCGAATCCAAGACGATTCCGACGCGAACTTCATGTGGCATCCTTGGCGCATGGAAATACCTGTCGCGGCAGCGTACCCTTATTGCCGGCATGAACGGAGGGGAAAGTGATGGGACCGGAAACACCACGATTCTCAGCGCCCACTCCAACCAAAGACGACATCAAACGCACGTACGCCAGACTGTCGCGGTTCTACGATTGCTGGACGGTTCTCGCAGAGTCAAAGGCAGCGGGCAGAGCGCTTGAACTCGCAGGCATCACGAATGGCGACGACATCCTCGAGGTAGCGGTCGGCACCGGCCGCATCTTGGAGCAAATCGTTTTGCTCAACAGCAACGGCAGCAACGTTGGCTTCGACCTCTCTCCCGAAATGCTGAACGCCGCACGCACGCGACTGAGTAAGTCATCGGGCAACTACGAGCTTCAGATCGCGGACGCCTACTCCATGCCTTACGAAGACAGCGCCTTCGACCTCATAGTCAGCAACTACTTCTTCGACCTGTTGCCGCGTGAGGACTTCGGCAGGATCCTGGCGGAGTTCAAGAGGGTGCTGAGACCGGGCGGAAGGGTCGTCATCACGAGCTGGACTCCAGCCAGAAAGTGGTACAGTGGGATATGGGACTGGCTGGCACGTACCTTTCCACAGGCGATGGCCGGTTGCCGTCCCGTTGTGCTCGAACCGGCCGTCAGGGATGCAGGATTCGTCAACATTCACGAGGATTATGTGAGTCAGATGACATTCCCCTCGATAGTCGTACGTGCCCAGAAGCCGCGTCCGTTCAGCCATTAGACCGTGGACACCTTGGACAACACGTACACATGCTTCCCTGCCTCCGTGGGCTCTATCAGGTCGACGAACTCCACGTGCAGCGCGAACTCGTCGCCGAGTATCGGTCCGAGCATGGACCGGACCTTTCGCGGGAGCAACACTCGTTCCTGTTGCGTCAACGTGGGGGGAGGGACCACGCGCACTACGACGCTCTCCATGGTCTCCTGAACGACCTGGCACTGGCGCATACCAAGCTCGGCCAGGCGATCGAGAAAGAGCGTGCCAAACGATATCCGTCTGCCGCTCCGGCCGACGAGCCACATGCTTTTGCGCCCGACCAGTGAGCCAAGCCGGGGTAGTGCCCGACCACAGGGACACTCCCCACTCAACAGCGTTCCACTATCTCCAAGTTCATAGCGTATGAACGGCATGGCGTAGTTATGAAGGTTGGTCACCACTATGGTGCCCTCAACCCCCGGCGGCACTGGATTGCCATTCACGTCAACAACCTCAACAACCACATCCTCGGCAGCTACGTGCAAACCTTCATGTGCGCCGCACTCACACGCGATCTCAAATACCTCAAACGAGCTGTACTTCGAGTACGGCTCCGTACCAAAAACCTCCCGTATCAGGGCACGTTGATGCCCAAGGAGCTCACCCGCGCCCGTGACGATGCTTCGAATCTCAGGTGCGGGGAGACCGGAATCCTTGACGGCTGCCGCCAGGAGAGCCACCGCGTTCGGGTAACCACGAAGGCCGACTACTCCTTCGCTGGAAAGAAACCCGATAATGCGGGGAAGGTTTCGATCCAAGAGCGTATCCACGTCTATAGAGGTGTTCCTCTTGAAGCGCCTACTGAGGCTCTTGAGATAACCGTCCCGTCGATTCGCGTGCTCACGTGGGCGGGCTATTCCGACCGTACGGTCACCCAGGCGAAGACCCGTCCACTCCAGGGCCCTGATGTTGCGTGCATAGCCGTGATCGACCTGATCCTCACGCGTGCTATAGAACTTGAGAGGTTGCCCCGTAGACCCGCTTGTTCTTGTGACGCGCATACGCCGGCGCGGGAATCCGTCCGCCATAAGTTCAGAACCGTTCTCCTGTATGTAGGGTCGCGTAAGGACCGGCAGCAGAGTAAGGTCGGCAACGGTTCTTATGTCAGTCGGAACAATCCCACGCTCGTCCATCATACGGCGGTAATGAGGAACGCGAGCATACGCGTGCTGGACGAGTCTCTGGAGGCGCCGCGATTGAAGCTCGAGGATGCGTTCGAGAGGCCACCATTGCGATTCTTCGAGCCCACGCAGGCACCGCGTCGTATGCGTGCCCCGCACCAGGTCGTACGCGGGGGCCATGACATGCCTCGCCATGGCGTTGTAGAAAGTCATGCTCATGTTCCTCGTTCCACGTCTTCTGTCCGCGAGCCGGCAGCGCTCCAGTTTGCCGCGATACGCGGCGCCATTCTCGATACCACGACCTGGTACTTCCCCGATAGACTTGCCGGAATCTCATCAACCGGATGTACAACCACTACCATGTCATCCCCGATGGACTTCGACAGAGCATCCCTGATGCGCTTTTCGCCGGCCTCACGGGCGGGGGATTCGACATCATTGTGCCAGACTATAAACGTGTCTATCCTGTCCTCTTCTTCCTGCACGATGCGGTACTGCCGGACGCCCAGCAACGATAGTGCTTCCAGGTCGATGTCGGCTGCGAACACCTTCCTACCATTCCGGGTCACGATGAGTTCACTCGTCCGCCCGAGCATGCCTACCAGTCGCGGAAGGCCTCTTCCGCACACGCACGGAGCGTTCTCTATGGCGCCGTAGTCGCCGATCTCGTATCGGACGAACGGCACACCATAGCTCTGCAGGTTGGTGAGCAGTATCCGTCCCGGTTGTCCCGGCGGCAAACTTGCCCCTTCTTCGTCGACCACTTCGACCACCAGGTCTTCCGCATGTATGTGGAGACCACAGTGGGCAGGGCACTCGCTCGCGATCTCGAAGACCTCGAACGAGCTGTACTTCGAATAGGGCTCGGCTCCGAACACCTCCTTGAGCAATCGGCGTTCGCATGGATAAAGCTGCTCTCCGCCACAGATGATGGCGTTGAGCCGGGGAGCAAGCAAACCATTTCGGCGAATAAACGTCGCCACTGCAGCTACCACAGGCGGAGAGCCTTCTATCGAGTGAAATCGTTCGCGATTCAGGCGGTCGACAAGGGGTGTCAGTGCTTCGTCGGAGAATGCCCCGTACTGCAATCTGACCAGCCCACGGTTTCTATCTGCAAGTCGGCGTGCCAGCTTTGCGCGACCATGGAGGTGCTCTGGCACCTGTCTCAGCAGCCCGTGACGATGACCCGGCCGAACCCCGGCCCAGTCAAGCGCCCGCAGAAACCGTGCCATCGCGAATGTAGCCTGATCACCCCGCGTCCCGTAGAAAACAAGTGGCTCACCCGTAGAACCGCTCGTGCGCATCTTACGGAGTTGGCGGTGGTCAAAGTCACCGGCGATCAGTTCGTCGCCGGCCGCCCGGATATCCACCTTCGTCAGAACCGGCAGCTTCGATAGGTCGGACACAGCTCGTATATCCGGGGGAACAAGGCCGTGTTGGTCCATGACACGACGGTAATACGGAACGCTCGAATAGGCGTGCTCTACAAGGAACTGCAGTCGCCCCGTCTGCAGTTCCTCAATACGTTCCGGCGGCCACCACTGAGACTCCTCTAGCTCGCGGAGATGTCGCATTGTATGTGTGCCGCGCGCCAGGTCGTACGCCGGCGCCAGCACATGTCTGGCAAACACGGTATGGAGGCTCACGTGGGCTCCGCTGCAGGCCCCATACGGGCTGCTCTGTGCGCATCGGCACCTGTTTCCCGCGGCAGATTCGACATGAAGGAGAGGCGCTTGCCGGAGAGGTTCATCTCTATTCGGTCGACACACTGCACCTCGACGCTGGCGCTCCCGCCAAGTCGGCCGGCAAGCATCTCGCCAAGTTCCGTTCCGACCGTCTGCCACTCATCGTCCACAAGCTCTCGCACAGGCACCGCGCGAAGCACGAAGCGCTCATAATCTTCCTGTATCAACTGCCACTGCACGACACCCGCAGGGAGCAGAGACTCCACTTCGAGGTCCGTGGCGGCGATGCGCGTGCCACGGAAGGAGCACAGGTACTCACGGGTCCTGCCGATACGGGCATCCATCAGCGGCAGGCCACGGCCACAGGTGCAGGACTCCTGCAGAAGTCTGCCGATATCTCCGTTTTCGTACCGGATGAATGGCATTCCGTAGTTGTGCAGAGCTGTGATGAGAAACCGGCCAGGGGTGCCAGGTTCGACAGGCATGCCTTCGTCGTCGACGACCTCCACAATGAAGTCCTCAGCCAGGATATGAAGTCCGCCGCACACTTCGCATTGCCCCGCCACCTCATGGAGCTCGTTGGAGCCATAGCGGACATACTGCACTCCTCCGAAGACATCGGCGATAATCTCCCTCTGACGCTTCAGCAGCCGCTCTCCGCCGAAACACATGGCATCGATTCGAGGAACTCGCAGACCTGCTGACTTCGCATAGGACGCGATAAGCGCAAAGGCACTGGGATAGGAGAAGACGGCGTGTGGCTTCACCCGGCGGATGAGATGCACCAGCTTATCAAGGTGCTCTTCATCTACCAGCATCGTGTCCACCTTTGTGAGCCGCTGGAGGCGGATGCCCAACTGCTTTAGACCAGAGTCAGAGCCGCGCGTCTGCTGCCGGATGGACATGTTCGATTCGCCGAGTCGAACACCCGTCCACTCGAACGTGAGAGCCCAGCGAGCGTAGCTGTACGTGAGTCGCTCCTGCCGGGTGGAGTGGTAGTTCAGGCGCTCACCCGTGGTCCCACCCGACCACCCGGTGGTGAACTGGTCCGGCGGAACTGCGTGACTCAGCAGGTCTGCCCGGTTGGCATTGATGGTGAGCTTGTCGAGCGCCGGCAGCTTCCGCAGGTCGACGACATCCCGGATGTCCGTGGGCGTGAGCCCTCGCTCCTCCATGATGCGACGATAGTAGGGAACGTGCTCGTATGCATGCGCTATGAGGTCTTGGAGATGACGCGCCTGCTGTTCAGCGATCCGTTCACGCGGCCACCACTGCGACTTCTCCAGGTGCGCGAGCCGTTGCATAGTGGACGTGCCGCGGATTCGGTCGTAGGCAGGCGCAAGTACGTATCGAACCACATGAGGATACAGTGCCATCGTCTCTCGTCCCGGTAGCTGTCCTTCCGCCACCGCCTCCGTAGCTGTCCATTATGCGCAAGAGTGATTTGTAAGACAATGATGCCGAACTCGGGCAGATCCGCCGTCGGAATCCTCTCACTCGCAACTGTGCGAGCACCCATGGTTTTCCCACATTGACCTGCGCTCGCGTACAATCAATCCCTGACACTTCACAGGGAATACAGGAGGCAGAACATGGAAGGAACTACCTTTGCATTCGCGATAGCCGCGATGGGTCTTGGTGCGCTCGGTTTCATCTTTGGCGCGGGCGCCTACTCGCAGCTACAGAAACTCAAGAAAGAAGTAGAACACCTGAAGAGCCTTGTACACGGGCTCGAACCCCGGGCAGAAGAGCCGCTGGAATAGGGAAGTGACGCAGGGAACTCCCTGTGCATCAGCGAAACCAGGAGACTATGATGTGCGAACCAGGGTGCAACTTGCGCCCCCGGCCATGAGCGCATTCGCCGAGGAGTCACACGATGAAGTTCAACATCGCACGGCTGCCGGGCAACTACGTCGGCTTGGAAATTATCGCTGAAGCGGTAAAGGTCATCGACGTAGTCGGAAGCCGCTACCGTCACATGTTCGTCTGGCACCAGGACGCTATCGGCGCCGCGTCCATCGATATGGCAAGATTATTGCAGAGGAAGCAGCGACCCTGATAATAGATGCAGTGGAATTGCGCCATATGTAAGCCGCAGGTGACATCCTTGTCATAGAAAGGACGAGACTCAAATGAGAGACCAGCCCGGTATATTCAGATGGCAGGAACTGCATGACTTCTGCACGCGCGTTTTCACTGCGCTCGGCATGCCAGAGGATGACGCGAAGATGGAGGCGGATACGCTCTTGTGGGCAAATCTTCGCGGTGTGGATTCGCACGGCGTCGTGCGTATCCCCTGGTACGTTGAGAACGTACGCAACGGCATCATCAACCCGAGACCGCATATCGAGGTGGTCATCGACACACCGGCGGTCGCGATGATTGAGGCAGACCGGGCGTTCGGGCCGGTCGTGACCAATATGGCAGCGGATATGGCCGTCGAGAAGGCCCGGCAGGTCGGCATCGGCTGGATACTGGTACGCAATCACACCCACCAGGGCACGATGGGGCAGTACGCCCAACGCATCGCGGAACAGGACATGGTGGGCATCATCTTCGTGTGCAGCCGTCCCAACGTCGCACCGTTCGGCGCCAGCAAGGCCGGCGTGAGCAACAACCCAATCGGCTTGGCGGCGCCCGCGCGCAGGCATCCTCACATGGTACTCGACATGGCGACAAGTGCGGTTGCGATGGGCAAGGTATTGGTCGCACGTGACCGCGGCGAGTCGATACCGGAGAGTTGGGGACTCGACGAGAACGGGAAGCCGACAACCGATCCCAGTGCACTGGCAGCCCTGCTGCCGGTCGGCGGTCCGAAAGGCTCCGGCATGTCCTTATTGTTCGAATGCATGGGCAGCCTCATGGCCGGAAATCCTCTCGTCCGTCCCGTGCTCTCCGGCGATGTGGAGACGCCTTCAACCACCAGCCATGTTGGGAAGATGGCCCGCCACAACCAGAACTGCGTAGTCGCGGCGGTGGACATACGGCGGTTCATTGATATCGACGTTTACAAGAAAGAAGTTGATCGCCTTATCGACCACTTGAAAGAGCTGCCGAGGGCGGAAGGATTCGACGAGATACTTATGCCAGGTGAGCGCGAGGAGAACGCCTACCAGGAGCGCATCAAGTCAGGCATACCTATTCCCGCACGGACTCTCACCAGCCTGAAGAAGATCGCGGACGAATTGGGCATTGAGGCCCTGGATTAGCGGAGAAGATGGATACAATGACGTTGCGTGTTGAGACCACACGCGAACCATCCCGGACGAACGCGTTGGAGCCGCGCGCCATAAAGCGTATCGAATAGGTGCTGCCCCCTCTCTTCACCTCCCGTGAAGCGGGCCCTCACAGAAGCGCCCGCTTCCATTTCCCACGACAAGCTACACGATCAAGCGCCCCAGGTCGACCAGCTCCTGCGGTGAGAACCTCGCCCTCGCTCTAGAACAAGCCGAAGTTTCTGGCGGCGTGGACGATAACGACCACATATATCGAAAGAGCGAGCCCAACATGCACAAAGCGCCACGTCGCGCGATGGTCGGGTGATATGCCGAAACGTTGCATGAACCCTGTCGCAACTATTACCGCAATCAGTATGTACGCGGCCAATCCTGTGCCGGCAAGCGGCGCGCCGGGGTCCGTTCGACCCAACTGCTGGGCAAAATGAACCGAGATCAGAAGGAACGCAACGAGATTCCCAAACACGTGAGCTTTCAGCAACGGCACGCGGGCATCTCGAGAATGGCGTTTCGCATACGAGTAAATCGGCACGAAGATC
Source organism: uncultured Dehalococcoidales bacterium (assembly GCA_964552485.1). Lineage (GTDB taxonomy): Bacteria > Chloroflexota > Dehalococcoidia > GIF9 > AB-539-J10 > SKVJ01. The sequence continues at coordinate 8,735 of CAZKHH010000077.1, forward strand.
AGGACATATGCCGAAGCGACGATGACGAGAAGGTGAATCAACGTCACCGGTCCAAGCGGAACGTAGAGATCCCACCACCGCACATAGGTGCCAATAGTCAGGATGAGGGTGGCCACCAGAAGGGCCACCGCGATTCTATACTGCGTCTTCACATTCCACCCCCAAGAACCAACAGGCTACTAGAATGGCCAAGGAAGCGCCAGTTAGCTCTGGATACCAGCCCGTTATGTCCCGGTTCACCTTTTACTATGTTGTTTTGAACAGTTGCAATTGCGGGCGGCCGGCCAACTGCCGTACCACCCGCAATCAGGAGGTGAAACGCGAGAAGATAGCTTGCTACTTCACGCGGAGGTTGTCGATAAGATCTTCATCCAGGTCAATGCCAAGACCCGGTCCTTCCGGCACATGGACGAAACCTTCAGCATCAATCTCCATCTTCTGTTTGGTGACTCCCCATCGTATCGGTGTTTCCTCAACACAGTATTCGAAGATGAAGGCCGATCTTCTGGATGCAATGAAATGGAGGCCCGCGGCAAGGTTTAT
>CAZKHH010000078.1:0-9096 GCA_964552485.1 uncultured Dehalococcoidales bacterium
GGTCACGCTTCCGGCCGAAGACCCTGTCCTGGCGCTCGCGAAGGCTGGTGCCGGCCTTAACGTGATTGGCCGTCTTCAGGGATTGTTTGGAGGTGCCGATCCTGTAGTTCTCGCCGTTGTCATTGCTGTGGTGGTCGTGGCTGCTTTCGTGCTCATCGCGCTGCTGACCGTGCGACGACGTGGAGGCGATTACTACTACTAGGTGCTGGTGGCAGTTGCAAGCCTCATTCGGAGGACACGAACGCGTGCTGTGGAAATTGAAGCTGAAGCGGGCCGCGGTCCTCTGCTTCATCCTCGCGGTCTGTCTTGGAGCCCTGCTTGTCGAGGTCGGGTGCAGCCCGACGGCGAATGAAGCCGAAGCTCTGTCGTCGGGCGAAGGCGCCCGCATCCTTGTGACAACCGGCTTCGGCACAGATATCGTGCTGGATGTGGTGGTACCAGTCACACAGGATTTGTCCGCTATGGAAGCGCTCCAGAAGGTCGCCGACGTCGACACCTCATACGGAGGTGGTTTCGTAAGCGGCATCAACGGCATAGGTGCCGGCGTATCCGGAAGATCTGCGAAGCTCGACTGGTTCTATAGCATCAACGGGTTCACCGCCCGGACGGGGGCCTCCAGCTACGTGCTTCACGATGGCGACATCGAGCACTGGGATTACCGCAACTGGAGCTTTCGCCGGAATGTGTCGGCGACACTGGGCGCGTTTCCGGCGGCGTATGTGCGGGGGTACGGGGGAAATGTGCGTGCCTCTGTTGTGATTTATGGAACGGAGTTTCAGGATGAGGCTGATAAGGTGGCCGTGTTCCTGCGGACTGCCGGGTCGTCGCAGGTTGATGCAATACCACTTGACGCTGCCACCCGGGAAGAGTTTGCCGGAAACAACGTTATCGTCATCGCCCCCTACGAGTCTCCTCCCGTGCAGGAGGTCAACGCGAACTGGGACCGCCTCGGTCTATTTGCCTCTTTCGAGGGAGACTCGGTTTCTACGTACGGGCCTGGTGGTGAGGAGAGAGGGACCTACAGTGACTCCTGCGGTGCCGTGTTTGCAATCCAGAACTTGTGGAGTCCGGGTGGGACGGGAGCGTGCGACAGTATGGCCCTGATAGTGACGGGTACCGATGAGAGTGCGGTTCGTGATGCGGCTGAGACTCTGATAACGGACCACTCGGACCTGGTACGGCTCACCGGAATCCTTGTGCAGGGTGACAAATGGCAGCCGCTGCCGTAGGTGTCCCGCTCTCGAGGCATGGAGCCGTATCGTTTACGTCTGCGAGTAGAGAGGACTGATCATGCGCGCTGCACTGGCATACAGGAATACGGGCAGTCCGCTGCATGGCGTGCATCCACTGGTCTTCTCAGTATGGGTCCTTGTCATCGTGATAGTAGCACTGCTCGTGCAGCATCCGGTATTGCTGCTCGCGCTTGCGCTTGTCACTCCTGCTGTTGCGGTCACGGCCAGGGTGCTGTCCACCTGGTGGTCGGTGGTCCGCTACACCGTCTGGATGGGCCTCGCCATTGTGCTGATTAACGTGATTGCCAGCAATGAAGGGTCTAACGTCCTTCTCGAGGCAGGGTTCCGGCTGCCCGTCGTTGGAGAGCCCACCGTCACCGCGGAGGCTCTCGCTTTTGGTGCGGCGATGGCGGTCAGGCTCGCAGTCATCATCTCGGCGTTCACTCTGCTCAACATATGTGTTCATCCTGACGAACTCATGCGTGCGGCGATCAAGCTGAAGCTGCCATACCGGTCGGTGCTGGTGACCTCCCTGTCGACGCGATTCGTCCCTGTGCTCATGGAGGATGCGAGGACTATCACCGACGTTCAGCGCTCGCGTGGACTGGAATTCGCTAAGGGTGGACTCGGCACGCGAATCCGGAATCGTGGCACCCTCATCCTTCCGCTGCTGTCAAACTCGCTGGACCGCGCGGTCCAGGTGGCCGAGGCTATGGAATCGAGAGGGTATGGCGCTTCCCCGCGGCGAACATTCCTCCGCGACGTGCCGGTTAAGACGGTGGACATCATTATCCTTGGACTTCTCGTCGCGGCTCTTGTGCTGGCGACATGGCTGCACGTCTCCGGCATCTCAACGTATGCATACTATCCATCGGTTTCCGTCCCGATTCTGTACGGCGCAGCCATTCTGTGGCCTGGCGTGCTAGCTGCAGGGTTGCTCTCAATCGTCCCTCTTGCAGTTCTTCGAGACAGGGCGTATCGATGATCGAGTTTCGAAGGTTCTCCTTCACATACTGGGGGCGGTCGCAACCTGCCCTGCGGAATGTCGACCTGCGCATCGATGAGGGCGAGCGGGTTCTGGTAGCCGGTCCGTCTGGAAGCGGCAAGTCGACTCTCGCGCGATGCATGAACGGACTGATACCGCACTTCCACGGCGGCAGTCTCTCCGGGCGGGTGATTGTGGATGGTCTTGAGACAACCGACACCCAGCCTCGCGACCTGGCCACACGGGTCGGTATGGTCTTCCAGGACCCCGAGAACCAGCTGGTCGCCACTGACCTTGAGCGTGACGTGGCCTTCGGTCCCGAGAACCTCGGGCTGTCGCCGCTGGAAATCGCATCCCGTGTAAACGAAGCTCTTGATGCCCTGGGCATTGCCTCGCTTCGAGGCAGGACGCTCATGTCCCTTTCCGGTGGCGAGAAACAGAAGGCGGTTATTGCGGGTGTTCTTGCCCTGAGGCCCCGTACGCTTGTGCTCGATGAGCCGAGCTCCGAGCTGGACCCTGCGAGTGCTGATGAGTTTCTGGGGATTCTGTCGGTACTGCAAAGACGCCAGCGATTGACCACGGTGCTTATCGAACACAGGGTCGAAAGAGTCATCGGCTTCGTCGATCGCGTCGTGCTGGTGGACAGGGGAGAGATCGTGGCCGACGGGCGTCCGAGCGACGTGCTCGATTCGTCTCAGGCGCGGCATCTCGGTATAGGGTTACCTCCTGTCTTGAAACTCGCGTCGGAGCTTCGTGCCAGGGGAATGTGGAATGGTGTGCTGCCTGTCACGCTCGGAGAAGCCAGTGTCCGACTGAGCCGGATGACAGAACACGCGCATGAGCGGCCACGTGTGTCTCACATCTCTTGCAGCGATAGCATCGTCGCGTTCGATGACCTCACATTCAGATATGAGGAACAGCAGACCGCTGCCCTCTCCAACGTGTCCGTTTCTCTGGACCATGAATCAGTTTTTGCCGTGATGGGTCGAAACGGCTCTGGAAAGACCACGCTCGTGAAGCATTTCAACGGGCTGCTCCGGCCCGGGAGCGGCGTGGTGAAGGTGGACGGGCGAAACGTTGCTGATTTCAGCGTAGCAGAAATGGCACGCAGAGTTGGTCTGGTTTTCCAGAATCCGAACGATCACCTGTTCGCGGACACCGTTGAAGAGGAGCTTGCATTCACACTGACTCATCAAGGTCTTGCCCCTCCCCGGATCGAGGCGCGCATCGATGAAACGTGTGCACTGTTTGGCCTCGCATCATTGAGGCGTGAGCACCCCCGCTCGCTCAGCGGGGGCGAGCGACAGCGTGTGGCGCTGGCGTCGGTCTTTGCAGCGCGGCCACGGGTATTGGTCCTTGATGAGCCTACGCGTGGTATGGGGGCCGCGCTTAAGCGCGAGTTGTCTGCTGTGCTGCACGACTACTCCCAGAAAGGCAACCTGGTGGTGGTCGTGACCCACGATGTGGAGACTGCCGTTGAGCAGGTCGACCGCGTGCTCCTGCTTGAAAACGGGAAGGTGGATATGTGCGGCGACACAAGAACGGCGCTTGACGGGCACCCCGTGTTCGCCTCGCAGATGAATCGACTCGCAAAAGTGCTCCAGATCACCGGCGGACCGGTGTCGACTGTGAGCGACATGCTCGAGGTGCTGACATGACACGCGTGCGTATGGCCGTTATCGCGTGCGGCGCCGGTATCCTCGGCTGCGCTGTGTGGCTTCTGCTCGACAGTGATATGGTCGGAGGCGCATCGCTGGTGGCACTGCTGACGGCGGGCCTTGCAGCTGCTGTGGTGCTCGCGTTCGCCGCGCTTTTCGAGAGTTCCGACCTGCGGCCACGAGAACTTGCGATTATTGCCCTGCTGGGCACCGTGTCGGCATTGCTGCGAGTTCCGTTTGCTGCGATTCCCAGCCTGCAGCCGAGTACGTATCTGGTCATCTGTTCCGGCTATGTATTCGGTCCCGTTGCCGGCTTCATGGTTGGCGCACTGACTGCAGTCGTATCCAATTTCTTCCTCGGCCATGGGCCGTGGACCCTCTTCCAGATCGTTGGATGGGGTCTGGCGGGTGCCTCTGCTCCGCTCTTGCGCCGTCTGGGCATGAGGACGTCTCTTCTCGTCGGCTTCGGCATAGTCTGGGGCATACTCTTCGGTCTCATAGCTAATACTTGGACATGGGCGGCGTTCGTTTATCCGCTGACGCCGCAGACGTTCCTGATTACCTGGCTCAACAGCATCTGGTTTGACGTGCTTCACGCGGTCGGAAACGCCTTTTTCCTTGGTTTGCTTGGAGTTAAGACCCTGCGGATTTTGGAGCGTTATCGGCAGCGCTTCAACTGGGTCCGGGTGCCTCTTGACGGTGGGCCGGGCAGCCAGGCGTAGTCTTTGTGATTTCGCCTGCAGACCACTCTCGCGAGCGCGTTGACGTTCTCTGGGGGCCGTGCTAGCATCAATTATCGCGGACAGGAAGTGGGCCCACATGGATAGGAAGTGTTGCCTGTTCGCAGGAGGGAAGCACGATGATGCAAGCGCTGTTGTGCCAATGGCTGTTTCCGGTAGCGCGCCCTCCGCGGGCCGCCGGATAGTGTGACGTGGCAGGCATCGTTGGAGGGCACTCTGAACGTCCCGGTGCTCTCTCAGCATATAAGCCCCAACGAGAAGGGGAACGCGTATTCAGCGTATCTGGATGATAGAGAGCGGGGATGGCTGAAAAGCGATTCTTGAGGGCGTCGGCGTGAGCCGATGCCCTCTTCATTTATAGAGTCTGTTTCCGGCGCAGACTATTTGAACAGGCGCAAGACCACGTTCACTACGACCGTCAGCACAACGCTCAGCAGGAGCCCGGTAGCCAGCGGAATGTAGATGTGAGTATCTCCCCTGTGAATTGATATATCGCCCGGGAGTCTTCCCATGAGCGGGATTCGCGGGCCGAGCGTGATGACGAGGCCGGCGAGTGCTATCACTATCCCCAGTATGATGAGTGCCCTGCCGATGTCGTGAGGTATCATGGTCGAAACACGATTGTAGCGCATCGGGCTCGTATCTGGCATGGTCGGTCTGCGCGTCCAATCTGTTGACGTAACGGATGCAGCGGGATATTGTAACCTGAACGTCTCCTGGTCACGGAGCAATCCTCTTGCTGAACAGACTCACGATACAAGACTTCGGCATAATCGAACGGCTTGAATGGTCGCCTTCGGGCGGGCTCAATGTGCTCACTGGCGAGACTGGAGCGGGTAAGTCACTCGTACTGGATGCCCTCGATGTGCTCATGGGGCGGCGTGTCGGGCAGGAGGTTATTCGGACCGGCTCTGGTGTGGCTGCACTTGAGGCGGAGCTGACGCTTCCTCGATGCGGCCCGGTCCGCGAGGCGTGCGATGCTTCGGGACTCTCCGGCTCGAGTGTTGTCCTGAGACGCGAAATCGAGCGAAACGGCAGAGGTGCAGCCTCGCTGAACGGACGGAACGTGCCTGTACGCTCGCTTCGGGATCTTGCAGTGCATCTATTCGACCTGCATGGCCCCAATCAGCAGTTTTCGTTGCTGGAGCCCCGTGAGCAATTGCTTCTTCTGGATAGCTACGGCGACCTGAACGATCTGCGTACTCAGTTCGTAACTGCCGCCGAGCAGTTACGAGACACGAGGAAACGGATTGAGTCGATTACGTCGGATGCAAGAGAGACCGCCCGGAGACGCGACATGCTCGTGTTTGAAGCGGGCGAGATTCGAAAGGCCGATTTGAAGCCGGATGAAGAGGAGCGGTTGCGTGAAGAGACAACGCTGCTCTCTAACGTCGAACACCTGCGAGAGGCCGTTTCCGTTGCGTTCGAAGAGCTCCAGGGAGCTGATGCGTCCGCGTCGTCGGGAACCGACCGTATAGCCGAGGCCGCCAGGCGTCTTAAGGAAGCATCCGGGATGGATGCGCGCCTCGTGGGCGTCAGTGAGACTCTGGAGTCAGCCCTGTATCAGCTGGAAGACGCCTCGCGGGAGCTGAGTTCGTATCGGGACTCGCTTGACTACGACCCTCAGCGACACGAAGAAGTCGAGTTGAGGCTCGATCTCATCCGTTCGCTGAAGCGGAAGTACGGCGATTCGATAGATGCGGTCCTGGCCTATGCCGGGCGTGCTGAAGAGGAACTGGCTTCGCTCGATCGCGGTGAAGAGGACCGCGAGTATCTGGCTGAGCGAGAGCGTACGCTGGCTGTCGAAGTTGCTCGTCTTGGTGAGGAGCTTTCAGCCCGCCGTCGCAATTGCGCAGGAGATCTTTCGCAGGCGGTTGAGTCTGAACTCGCGGACTTAAACATGGGAGACACGGGTTTCATGGTCTCGTTCCGCCCTCTTGAGAGTGGAGATGTCATCGTACTTGATGACGCGAGGGAATGTGTCTTCGGCGCGAACGGCATCGATGATATCGAATTCCTCATTCGCCCGAATCCCGGTGAACCATTCATGCCGTTATCGCGCACCGCATCGACAGGAGAGACATCCCGTCTGATGTTGGCAATCAGGTGCGCATTGTCGCGTGGCGACAGCATTCCCACGCTCGTCTTCGATGAGATCGATATCGGAGTCGGTGGAAGAAGTGGGGAAGTCATTGGCCGCAAGCTGGCCGGACTTGCCCGTGATCACCAGGTCATCTGTATTACTCACCTGCCACAGGTTGCCGCTTATGGTGACAGGCAATTCTCAGTGCAGAAATGTGTGACGGCCGACCGGACCATCGTTGAACTGAGGTCGCTCGAGGGGCAAGCACGGGAAGCGGAGTTGTCTGACATGTTGGGCAGCCTTGGAGAACCTTCACGTGTCGGTGCCCGCGAGCTGCTGGCTCGCGCAAGCGCGTGGAAGAACGGGTCGGGATAGGTCCCGTCACTCCTTGCACGGTGATTCTCGGGCGTTGGACTCCACATGACCATTATCGCAGTGGGCTCAACCAACAGCGCGAAGGTTGAAGCAACACGTTCTGCCTTTGGCCGCTGGCTTGGCGATGTCGAGGTTCTGGCGTTTGATGTGGATAGCGACGTGCCTGCCCAACCTGTGGGCGACGAGGTGTTTGGCGGTGCCTCGGCCCGCGCACGGGCGGCGCACTTGTGCGCGCTTACGAGCGGTGTTGAGCCGGAGTATAGCGTCGGCATAGAGGCGGGCATCGTTCAGATGGGAACAATCTGGTGTTCGTGGGGTGCCATCTGCATCATAGACCGGCGTGGTGTGTCCGGTATCGGCACCACACCTGCGTTTCAACTGCCACGCGGCATTGTCAAACGCCTCACCTCCGAAGGAGAGCTGGGCGCGGTGATGGTGGAGGTATCAGGGGATGCCGGTATACGGCAGCATCGCGGAGCAGTGGGACTGTTCACGAAAGGCCTGTTGAGTCGTCAGGACCTGTTCGAAAGTGGCATTCTCGCGGCGCTCGCGCCGCACCTGAGTCCCGAGTGGTATGAGGCATGACGAGGCTCTTCCTCATCCGGCATGGTGAGACCGAGTGTAATAGCGACGCCGTGGACGCGCTGGAGTTGAGTCCGGATCGTGGCGACTTCTGAGCGAACGCAGTGACGATTATTCATCGAACCACGCCGACTGGCTCTTGCTGACCGACTTCCCGTCGCGGAGGATGAACACACGTACGCGTGTATGGTCGTCCGCAGGGAGTGTAAGAGTGATATCCCGCTCGATGGAATCCCCCGGAGCGAGGTCGAAGGAGTCGCCCTCTACTATGTTCCACAGCTTGCCGTTGCCCGCATCGAATCCGGCGAGAATGCTCAGATCCGTGCTCTCGGCGGTGCCTTCGTTCTCGACGACAATATGCAGGTCATAGGTTGTCTGACCTCGTTGTCCTTTCCATGTATGGGATATGACCGGCCGAGCGGTGAACGGGAATATGTACGCTGCCTGCCCCTCGTACTCCGGCGGAACTATCCCGAGTCTCCCGGCTTCGCCGGTCGTTTCCAGGTAGAAATACCTCACATCGCGGTAGGGATAGTACGTGCCGCAGAAACCTTCGCCTCCGGCGACTCCTAGTGCCATGTGGGCAGGAAGTCTCACCATAACTACGTCGTATTCGAGTATATCGAGCACCTTGCCCAGCAGTATCGCGGTGTCTTCGCAGTCACCGCCCTCCTCGACGAGAGTCTCGACAGGATACCGAGCATAGTCGTCGAAGCCCGTAGTTTCGACGTCACTGGTATAGGCCAGTTGCTGGACGAAGGTAGCGATGAAGTGGATTGTCTCTTGTTCTGTGAGGTCGAGCGATGCCGCCTGATCGGCAAGTGTGTGCGCCAGGTCCTCGATTATCCCTGCGTCGCCGTCGTCCGTGGCGTAGATGGTGTAGTCCCGTGTCCTGGGTCGTGGCCGTGATGCATAGTCCTCGTAGAGCGTGGCAGGGATGCGGGTCTCCCACTGCCACGTGAGGTCCTTGAATCGCCAGTAGGTCCATTCGAACGACTTCTCGATGAACCCATCGCCGGTAACCTCGTACTCAACTGTCGGAGCTGTCTTCTCCGCACTGGCTTCTCCCGGTGGCTCCGGGGCCGGCTCAGATGACGTGGCGCACGACGGCAGAGCGAGGAACGCAAGAAGGAAGATGACCGTTACGGATAGCTTCACGGAAGGTGCTTTCAGGAAGCGAGGGGTGGTTTGTCTCTTGTATCCGGACATCTCGTGTCGAGCCTCCGGTGAGTGGGGGTGTCGGGTGGCGCGCCCAGAGGGATTCGAACCCCCGACACCTGGTTCCGAAGACCAGTGCTCTATCCGCTGAGCTATGGGCGCTGGGGTGAACGGTGGGATTCGAACCCACGATCTCCAGGGCCACAACCTGGCGCCTTAAACCACTCGGCTACGCTCACCACGAACACCGTATTATACTTTGAACCGCCCTCGATTCAAAGTC
>CAZKHH010000079.1:0-8907 GCA_964552485.1 uncultured Dehalococcoidales bacterium
TTCATTGCGGACAAGACGTCCTTCCCCTATAATCTCGCAGACTTGACTCGCTTGAAGACAGCAGACGACGCCCCATCCCAGCGCAAAGCACGCCTCCTGGCTGTTGCCGCCGTCGTGGCTGCGGTTGCAGTCGCGCTCGCTATCAGGGTCGTGTGGCCATGGGACCACGTGATGGCCGGCGACACGGTATGGTTCCGCGGCATGGACCCGTGGTACCACATGAGGCTCGTCGACAATCTCATCGCGAACTTCCCTCATCTCACCGCATTCGACCCGTTCACCGGCTATCCGGATGGCATACGGCCACCATTCCATCCTCTTACCGACCGGCTCATTGCGCTGTCTGCACTACTCCTGGGCGGCGGTGCGCCGTCCGCGTCGTTGGTCGACAAGGTGGGCGCATTCTTTCCGGTCGTGCTCGGCGCACTTACAGTAATACCGGTCTATTTCGTGGGTCGCGCGCTGTTCGGTCGGGTTGCAGGCGCCGCAGCAGCATTTGTGCTCGCCATACTGCCGGGGGAATTTCTCTCACGAAGCCTGCTCGGCTTCGCCGATCACCACGTCAGTGAGGCTTTCTTCTCCATCTGTACGCTGCTCTTCCTCGTACTGGCAAGCCGCCGGGTCACGGCCGATGACATCCGACTCAGCACCATACGGGAAGGACTCACGTCGGGACATCGGGGCGGATTCATACTGACAGCGCTCTCCGGTCTCTCTCTCGGCCTGTACCTGCTCGCCTGGAGGGGCGGCGTACTGCTGCTGCTGGTGGTATTCGCGTATGTGGCCGTAAGGGCGGTCGTCGACTACGCCAGGAAGAGCGAGTCGGACGACGTTATCATCGTCTGTTCCACAGCCGTCATCATCGGTGGGGCCATGGTGCTGCCAGTAATCTCACGCACGTGGACGCCTGCCCTATTCATAGCGGCCCTCCTCGCAGCGGCACTCAGCCCCGTGGTCATTCGTTTCATTTCACGGTATGCGCGCAGCCGAGGGTGGTCGACCCGTACATTCGCCGGAGCACTCGTAGCACTTGGAGCCGCAGCGGGCGCACTTGTTGCCGTGGCGGCACCATCTGCGCTCAGCAATGTCATGAACGCTCTCCAGTTCATACTGCCCACCAGGGAGGGCCTGAGCATAACCGAGATGCATCCGCTGTTCTTCCCTTCGGGAGAGTTCAGCATGAGGATCGCATGGACGAATTTCGTGACAGTGCTCCCGCTGTCGATACTCGCCCTCGTTCTCCTTCTGCGCGACCGCCGAAAGGGCGAGAACCACATCATATTGTTCACAGTCTGGAGCATCGTGATGCTGCTGGCAGTACTGAGTCAGCGCAGGTTTGGCTATTACTACGCCGGGAGCGCTGCCCTGCTGGTCGGTTATCTCACTGCCAGGATATGGATAGCCGACTGGGTACAGACCCGCGTCGCGTCGTTGCGACGCCGGCTCCCCGTCTCCGGCAAGGGCCACAAGAAATCAGAGCTCCGTGCGCTCAAAGCACAACAGCGTGAGAAGCAGTCGTCAGCGCTCGGCCTCGGCGGGCTCGCAGCCGCACTCATTTTCGTTGTGGTTGTTCCGAGCGTCGACATGGCGCACAATTTCGCCGCTGAACCTTCCCTCATGTCACCCGGATGGAGCGAGACGCTTGACTGGCTTGCAGAGAACACTGAAGAGCCAATGGGGCCCGATGCATACACCTCTTTGTACGACGCCCCGCCACGCGGCGAGGGATTCGACTACCCCGACACGGCCTACAGCATCATGGCCTGGTGGGACTACGGACACTGGCTGACACGCATATCCCGCCGAATCCCGGTATGCAATCCATTCCAGCAGAATGCCCGGGTAGCGGCCGGATACTTCCTGTCACAGGAAAAAGCCGACGCTGAAGGCCGCCTCGCATCGCTGGACAGCCGCTACATCATCGTGGATGCCAAAACCGCCCTGACCAGTTTCCACGGCGTTGCGCTGTGGGGAGGAGACAGCCCGGAGGACTATCGGCAGGTCTACACGCAAAGGACTCCAACCGGGACCACCGAGCGCATCGCCCTGTATTACCCTGAATACTTTCAGACGATGCTTGCACGACTTTTTGCATTCTCTGCGGAGGAATCGATACCGGAACAGTACGAGGTCATACACTACGATGCCTCCGGACGCGGCGGCGATGAATCACGGACCATTGTCGGCCTTGAGAAGTTCGATACATACGATGAGGCCAAAACGTACATCGAGGACTCCGAAGACCCGAATACCGCGTTGGTGAGCTCAAACCCGTTTGCCTCCTGCGTTCCGCTGGATGCCATGGACGGCTATTCACTGGTCTTCGAGTCGGCGGGACGCATAAGCATGTTCGGCAAGCAGGTTCCGGAGGTCCGCATCTTCGAGTATTCCGGTTCATAGCGAGCGATGGCGAACCGTGCGGAGAATCCCGCCGCTGTGATTTCTGTTCCAACGTGTGCCGATACTCAGGCAACTCATGAAAGACTGGATCCGCAACTCCGCCAGGCCCGGCCATCTGAGGGAGATGGCCTCTTCGTCACTCTACCGCAACGCCATCTACACCATCGGGTCGCATGGACTGATGGCCGTTCTCGGCTTCTTCTTCTGGGTCATTGTCGCCCGGTTCTATACAGAGGCTGAGGTCGGATACAGTGGCGCGATTATCTCAGCCATGGGCCTCGTATCCCTGGTCGGCCATCTTGGCCTCGAGACATTCCTTATTCGGTTTCTCTCCGGCGCCCGGAACAGGACCGTGATTCTCAATACCTGCCTGACGTACTCAGCCGCCGTTACAGCCGTAGCCGCGGTCGTCTGCGTCATCGGACTGCGAGTCTTCTCAACCGAGATAGGATTCATCGGGCGTCAACCGGTGTTCTTCGTCGCGTTCGTCGCCTTCGCTGTTGCAAACACATTGTTCAGCCTCACAGGGGCCACATTCATAGCGCGCAGGCAGGCACAGCTCATGCTGGTGAAAGACTTCGTATTCAGCGGCCTCAAGCTATTCCTGCCGCTCGCATTCGTCACGTATTTTCACGCGTTCGGCATCGTGGCGAGCTGGGGACTCGCGACAGCGGCGGCCGTTGCAGTGTCGCTGTACTTGCTGCTGCCACGAGTAGTCGCAGGTTTCGTCCCACGCCCGAGCTTCACGGCGCGCCTCCTTCGACGGGCCTGGGGCTACTCAGGCATGTCCTACATAGTGAGCCTTATCGCGGTGGCGCCGAAGTTTCTCATGCCGCTTCTGGTAATCAACGCGCTTGGACCGGTACAGAACGGGTATTTCTACGTGGCGTGGGCCATTTACACGGTCCTCGGCACGATACCGGGTTCAGTGGCCCAGTCGATGTTCGCGGAGGCTTCTACGAACAAGCGGTCGTTGCACCGGAATATCGCACGCTCGTTCCTGCTCAGTATAGTCCTGCTCGCGCCGGCGGTCCTCTTCCTGGAGCTATTCGGCGGGCAGCTTCTGCGTGCGTTCGGGACGAGCTACTCTGAAAACTCCGTCGGTCTGCTCCGGCTGCTCGCGCTGGCGAGCATTCCCGTAACGGTGGTAAGGATCCACTTCGGTGTCCTGCGGTTCACAGGCAGAATGAGAGAGCTTCTCTTCATTCGCACCGCTCTCACAGTGGCGATACTGGTCGCGGCCTACCTGACGGTTGCAGACACGGGCATCAATGCAGTCGGTTGGATCTATCTGGTCGGCTACACCATCGCCGCACTCGGCATAGCGCTCTTCCGGAGTCACCTGTGGCGCGGACCTCAAGATGGAGACACTACGGGGTCCGATTCACCGGGTCCATCGTAGTTATGGTCGCCTCGTACAGGCGTGTAACGGCCCACATCTCTTCCGGGGAGACAGGCGGAGGGGTACCATAGCTGAGGCTCCGGTAGAATTCGCGCATCAAGGCAAGGTGGCCGGTTGGCCTGCGCTTCATACCCTTCAGCATGGCTGCCTGTGCCGTCTGTGTGATTGCCTCAAGCGATTCAGCCACAATGGAGAAACCGCGTCGGACCAGACCGGTGTGTATCTCAGGACGTTGCACGCTGACAAGGCCACGCGTGACATCGATGACGAGTTGCCCGCGTGTTCCAAAGACCACCATGGTCATCTCCTCACGCGCGGCATTCAGCGAAAGGGACACAGTCGCACACGATGCCTCGCCCGCAACGAGCACAACCATCTCATCGAACGGATCGTGAGACCTTGCATCGTTCTTGAGAGCACGCACGCAACTGATCTCAGCACCCTCGATGATGTGGGCTACCGAATAAAGCGGATGAGGCAGCATTTCTCCAAACATGCCGCAGGGCAGGTTGTGACACCAATGTTCTGCATCCAGCCAGGCGAGTTCGGCTTTTGAAGCACAATCGCTGAAGTGCACTGAAAGAACAGTGCCAATGATACCAGCAGCCATGAGTGCACGCGCCTTCACCATGGCCGGCTCAAAGAGGATGTTGTGAACGGCACAGTACGCGCGCCCTGTGCCGGCGGCGGCCTCATCCAGCGCGGCAAGCTCGGCGCAGGACATCGCGGCGGGCTTTTCGATCAGCACATGACAGTCACCAAGAAGCGCTTCGCGTGCGAGCGTACCGTGGGACATTGGTGGCGTCGTCACATGTACAACATCCGGCCGCCGAGTCGCCAACATCTCCTCAAGGCTGCAAAATACGTACGGCACTCCGTACCGGGCCGCAGTACGTTCCGCCCTGACCACGTCGAGGTCACACAGTGCTGTGACTTCCACACGCGGGACACGCTTCAGACTACGCAAGTGGCGCTCGGCCATCAGTCCGCATCCGACGATCCCTATTCTGTATGTGCGATCAAATGGTGCAGACGACCTGATTGCATTCGGGGTTGCCATCAGAATACGGGCCCGGTTCTTGCGATGCGGTCCTCGACGGAGAGAAGCAGCGTCATCCAGGGAAGGTTGTAGTAGATGGGGTGATCGAAATCGCGCAGCATCCCCGCCTTCAGGTGCTCTGCAATCTCTCGAACACCATCTTCAGGCGACCATTGCGGCTGGAAACCGGTCATTGTTACCAGCTTCTCACCAGAAACCTTGTAGCTTCGTGAGTCTTTGAGGTCGCTATTCACGGCAAGGTTAGTCTCCACGCCCTCGGCCCAAAGTACGTCACGCACCCGCGTTGCCAGGTCGAGGATGAGGTAATTACCGTACACCAGGTTGAACACCTGTGCCGAGACCTGCTCTGTCGGCGATTCGAGACAGGCGATGTGTGCATCTGCCACATCACGCACGTGGACGAGGGGGCGCCACGCTTCACCTCCGAACCAGACGTCAAGATTGCCGCTCCTGAAGGCATGCATCACGAATGCATTCAGCACGATGTCCCAGCGCATCCGCGGCGACAAACCGAATACGGTTGCCTGCCTGAGCACCGTGGGATGGAAGTCATCATCGGCGAGACGCATCAGGGCCGCCTCCGCGTCGAGCTTGGAGCTCGCGTACGCGCTCTGTGGCGCGGTGGGTTCACTCTCGTCCGCTTCACGGTCGAGCCAGAAGCCATATACCGCACACGTCGAGGCAAACGTGAATCGTGTCACGCCTCTACGTTTGCACATTTCAGCAAGCCTCACCGTTCCACGGTAGTTGATCGATTCGCTCGCCTCCGGGTGAAAATCAGACGTGGGGTCGTTGCTGAGCGAGCCCAGATGCGTCACAGCCCACACACCATCGAGCACCGATTCATCGACGGCGCGGACATCTCCAGCTACGAGTTCGATACGGTCGAGAAGCGAGGCAAGGGATTCGTCGCCGAAATAGAGCTTATCCAGCACGCGGACCCTGTATCCGCGGTCGACGAGCGACCTGACGAGCACACTTCCGATGTACCCACATCCTCCAGTCACCAGGACTACGTTCGACATCGACGCCTCACTTGTGTACAGGCCTCAGCCAGTCCCAGAATTGATCAACTCGGGGGTCGTCGCTTTTCCCGTTTACCGTCTTCGGAACAATCGAGACATCATTCCACGGCAACCGCTCTTCATCGGGATTATCATAGTCGTACAACCTTGTGGTGCCGTATACCGTAAGAGAAGGAGAACATCCGACCGCCATCGTCCCGTGATACAGATTCCCGGGAACACGCACGACCTGCAATTTCCTGTCGCTTGCGACGACCTCTTCCATCTCCCTTGTCGACTCGTTGAAGGCACATATCCGCATTGAGCCATGGACAACGATGAAGAAATCGGCCTGGCCACGCGCGTGGCGGTGCCACGCCCTGACGATTCCCGGATAGCTGAGGCTGAGGTTGACCTGCACAACCGGTTCGGGGAAGAATGCCGACCAGTCGGCACGATACAATTCGCAGAAGAAGCCGCGGTCGTCCGGCCTCAGGTTCAGCTCAACAACTTCGAGATGCTTCATCGAGATTCCCGGGACGAATTAGGGCGGCACTTCGCTGCGCTATCGACAGCGTCCACTTCGATACCTATTATTGCAGCTAGCAGGACGTAAGTCACCCCATGGAACGCAGATTCGTTCAAACATCGGAAGAACGCGCCAGATGCAACCTGCCTCTCGTCGCCGCAGTCACGGTCAACTGGAACGGCCTGCAGGACACGTTCGAGTGCGTCGCTTCGCTCAGACAACAGAGCTATGACAATATCGAAATCATCGTCGTCGACAATGCGTCCGATGGCGATGACGTTGCGCGTCTCACTGAACGCTTCGGCGACAGCGTGACCGTGGTATGCAACGACACAAACCTTGGCTGTGCAGGGGGCTACAACTCCGGCATAAGGTATGCGCGCACTCATTCCCGTCCCGATTTCATCCTCGCCATAAACAACGATGTCGTGGCCGACGTCGACATGGTTGCCGTATTGGTCCAGGCAGCGGAATCGGACCCGACTGCCGGGCTGATCGGTCCGAAGATCTACTACTACGACTTGAACGGCAGGACCGACATCATCTGGTCCGCCGGCGGCGACATACACCGCTGGGGCCTCAAGATACACAGCCAACGAGGCGACGGCGAACCTGACGAAGGCCAGTTCGACGCGATGGAGGAAGTCGACTGGATCAGCGGCGCAGCCCTCCTTATCAGACCGGGCGTCCTGGAGGATGCAGGATACTTCAACACGTGGTATTTCATCGGCCACGAGGACATCGAACTCAGCCTCAAGGCCTTGGCGGCAGGGCACAGGATACTGTATGCGCCCCATGCTCGCGCGTGGCATAAGGTCGGCGCCTCAGCCAGAAAGCTTGGCATCTCATACGCAGATCCGGCAGCGTACTTCTATCTCATCAAACACACATTTCCGCTTCACGTGTACCTCTATCACGTGGCGCTGTTCCCTTTGCTGCTCGCGCGCTGGGGCGTCCTGTTCCTGGTGCGAAGCAGGGACAGGGCCCAGTTGCAGAGGTTCATAGCCGACTTGAAGCGACTGCTGACCGGCAGCAGGAGGGCCTGACGAGCCTATTCGTGCCCGACCGGCCCCGAGGTCGCCGACCAGGCGCGTACCGCGAGGCTATCCGGCAGCTCGACATCGTCAAGGGAGACCAGTTGCCCGGCCTCCAGCCTGCGCTGAACGATCGCATCCTGCAGGAGCCCTATGGGACAATGGCGTGGATGGTCGGTGAGCTTCACGGCGATGCCACGGACATCAAAGCTTCCGATACCCTCCCTGATAAGCTGGCCGGGCTCGATGGCGCGTTTGACCACAGCGGCGACACTTACTACCGGACGTGACGAGTTATCCAGAAGCGGCCCACGCCCCTCGCTGATCCGACGCAATGTCTTCAGGACCTCAAGGTGACAGAGATGGTACGGTCTCAGCAGGAGATAGTACGGGCCCTCACCCAGCTTGTAGTTGCGCAGATACTGCCGCTGTCTCTCGTACTGACTGTGAGTCGCAACGATGAAGACGCCCGGGGGCAATGCCCCTGACACGACGTAATCGGAAATCGGACCTCCAGCTTCTTCGGCAGCCGCAGCAAGTTCGTCGCGCCCCTGTTCCAGTGTGTCGACTCTCGGGCCAATCAATCCATCGGCTGCGATGGTGGCGCCCAGTCCGTTGGCCACGAGAGCCTGCTCTACCTGCAGTTTCGTCCCGTCAGTGAAGGAGACGACCCGTTTCATCGAGATGCCCTGACGCGAACCCCAGTACTCCATCTCCTTTAGAGTCGGGTTGTGGTTGAGGAAACCCTTGATGTTTCCGTACACCCGGGGTTGAAAACCCATAACCCCGGCTTCCTCCGCGAGCGCCGCGAGACAGCCCGGCTGGTCTCCTTCCGCCTCGGTGATGCAGCCTCTGCCCACGAAATATGATCCTGTGGTAACCTGCATCTCCGCGTTCATCGTGACGACCGGTAGTCCTGCAGAGAGAGCGCGGTCCACTACCGAGGTTGCATGCGCGACGTCGCCACTACACTCGATGACCAGATCGGACTCCTCGATGAAGCAGTCGAGCGACCGCGTCATCAGGTCCGGAGCTGGGTGGTCATCCCGCGAGGCGGGGTCAGTCCTGGTGAGCACGGTGGATACGTGAAACTCATCGACTCCATCAAGTGCGTACAGCAGACCGCGGCCTATGTAACCTGATCCCGAGATCCCGATGCGTGTTGTCACTGGCTCTCCGACCCTCCCGGTTTTCGGTCTCCGTCAGCTATTTTCCGCTGCAGCGTGCCCCGTGCCTTTCCCTCAACGTAGCCACACAGCACCGCTGCGACGGCGAGTGTCACCACTGCCTGCTGTCGCAATGCGGGTGACGGGTGCGATACGACCTTCTTCAGGCGGTCGATGGAATTATCGGCCACCGTGCGAAGAAGTGCGTGCTCAGTACCGAGAACGGCCTCATCGGAGCAGCGCGCCCGTTCAAGAACGGCCTTGAAGCGCCCTTCCCAATAGGCCCGACGCACGATCGTACGGACGTAAAGT
>CAZKHH010000080.1:0-8869 GCA_964552485.1 uncultured Dehalococcoidales bacterium
TCTGATTTGCTTCTTCGCCAGCTTCACGTCGCACTGTTGAGATTGGATGTCTGCCTTCGACCGTGCCTTGACACGGTTTCGGCCTTTGACAGCACCTGACAGGTTGCCTGCTGGAGCGTTTCTCACATCGGGTTCCTTCTTATGCTCTTATGCTCCGGCAGACGCTGGCAAATGCCGGCACAGGGGATTCCATCTGTCAGAGTCCCCTTCTCTATTGCCTTCTGGTACACTGGCCGCACTCATATCCGAGGAGGGAACAGATGAGAATCGTTGATATCGAACCATTTGTGTTCGATGCCGGCTGGCAATCGTGGACCTTCGTGAAAGTGACCACGGATGAGGGGATAACCGGATGGGGTGAATGCAGCGTGCCGAGGGCTCCGTTCGCAGTGCAGGGAGCGGTCGAGGATATCAGGAATATCCTTGTCGGTACCGACCCCCGGGCGTACGAGATGCGCTTTGCCGATATGCTGCGGCTGGGTATACAGGGACCGATTGGTGTCAGGGCCCAGGCGGCGGCGGGCGTTGAGCTGGCGCTCATCGACATCAAGGCCAGGGCGCTGGGAATATCCGTCGTCGAGTTGTTCGGCGGTCCGACGCGTGAGAATCTGCGCCTGTACTGGTCGCATTGCGGCACTACCCGTGCGCTTCACCCGCAGTTGGGCACGCCGCCTATCCGCAGCATGGCTGATATCCATGACCTTGGCAAGGAGGTCGCTGCCAGCGGCTACACCGCCCTTAAGACCAACATCATCTTTCCGGGCGAGCCGGCGACCGTGCACTTCCAGGGGTTCGGCGGCGGACCCGGGACGACCGACCAGGTGGCGGACAAGGCGATGCTCTCACACATCGACACACTCATCGGTACCTTCCGCGATGCGGTCGGTCCTGACATCGATATCTGTCTCGACCTCAATTTCAATTTCAAACCCGAGAGCTGCATCCGCATCGCACAACTGCTCGAGCCGTACAAGCTGATGTGGCTCGAGGTTGATATGTACAGTCCTGAGGCGCTGCGCAATATCCGCGACTCCAGCAGGACGCCCATCTGTACCGGCGAGAATTTCATCTACATGAAGCAGTTCTTGCCGTACTTCCAGAACCGCAGCGCGGATGTCTTCATGGTGGACGTCCCGTGGGTGGGCTTCAGCCAGTCAAAGAAGGTTGGCGAACTGGCCCAGGTGTTCGAGTACAACATGGCGCCGCATAATTACTACAGTCACCTGTCGACGTTTATCAGTGCGAGCCTGTGTGCGGTCCTGCCCAACGTCCACATCATGGAAACTGACGTTGATCAGCTTCCATTGAAGGACGAGTTGATGACGAAGGTTCCCGAGGTAACTGACGGACGCATGAAAATCCCCGGCGGACCGGGTTGGGGCACTGAGATAAACGAGGACGTGCTCCGCGCGCATCCCTGGAAGAAGGCAAAGGGCGCCTGGTAGTCGCTGCCGCGTTTTTCCCTTAGGACCTGGCAAGAAGGGGCTGGAACAGCCTGTTCCAGCCCCTTCTTAAGTGATAGAAGACTGCCTAGTTCTTGGGGCCGATAGGGGTCCTCAGGGTACCGATGTTCTCAATCTCGACTTCCATGACGTCGCCGATCTTCACCGGGTAGTGGCCGTTCTCCGGAGTGCCCGTGAAGACTACATCGCCTGCGCGCAGCGTCATGAACTCGGAGATGTAGCTGATGATGTGTGCGGCGCTGAAAATCATCTCGCTGGTGTTGGCATCCTGGATGGCCTCACCATTGATGATTCCCCTGATTCTGACGTTCGCGGGGTCGAGGTCGGTCTCAATCCACGGGCCCAGCGCGGACGAGCCGTCGAATCCCTTGGCCCTCGTGATGAGCTTGTTGTCGTGCGCAAGGATGTCCATCATCCCGATGTCGTTGCCGCACGTGTAGCCGAGGACGTAGTCAAGCGCCTCTGCCTCTGAAACGAAGCGGGCCGTCTTCTTCATGACGCAGCACAGTTCGGCCTCGTGCGAGAGGTTGTCGCTTATCCTGGGGTAGGGGAGAGTTACACCAGGGGCATGGACCGTTGTCTGGGGCTTGAAGAAGAGAGAGGGCTCCTTCGGAACGTCTGCTCCGAGGTGCTTTACCTCTCCCATGTAGTTCAGGCCACAGGCCACTATGATGCTGGGCTCACATGGTGCGAGGAGTGTGGCGTCGGCGAGCGCGCAGATTTTTGCGCCTGTCGTGAACTCGCCATAAGGACTGCCCTCAAGCGCGAGGACGTCGTCGCCCTCGATTATGCCCCAGCGGGGACTCCCCTGGTACTGGATACGTGCAAGCTTCATGGATCCTCCTTACAAGTTTGGGATGCTGAGAATGTGGGCCATCATGTCCAACCTTGTCACTCTAGAGCACGGCCGCATGACCGTCAATAGTCGCATGCTCCAGTCCACTCCAGACAAAATGAGGGGCCCGTACACACGGGCCCCTCATTATTCAGTTCCATCTGTCTCTTACATGCCCTTCAGAGTCGCCAACTGTTCGCGTGCGTCGAATTTGTAGTCTTCCGGCGAACTGACGAAGTAGCTGGGTTCACATGTGGTCATAGGCTCATTCTTCAATGAATTGACCAGGTCAAAAGCCTGCTTGACGTTAGCCTCGGTGCCTTCTATCGACAGAGTCACCGCGCCCTCGGAGCCGCCTACGCCGCCGGAGCAGACGTGGTATGCCTCGACGCCGGCGAGAATGCCAAGCGCCTGGATTTCGGTCACCACTCTGGGGCATATGGCGGGAGACAGCTTGGCGGGCAGGCCCATGCTGTACTTGTAATAGTAGATGCCGCTGTGTTCACACGCGTCCCACACTGAGGAAACCATCTTCTCAAGGCCACACGTGATAATCAGGTTCGAATTCCTGCCGGTGATGATGGGGGTGAACATACCCCATGTGCCACCCTTGACGGATGAGGCCATAATGCCCGCGTTACCGTCGGGGTCGATCGCGTTTGCACCCTTGATTATGACGTCGTCGGGCCCGAAATCAAGGATTTCTTTGTTTGAGTCGGCATTCTCAACGACCTTGCCGTCACGGATTACATGCATGGTGCATGGCGGTGGTGCGAAGTTGGCGTTCGTTGCGCTGTCCACGATGAGGCCGGCCGTCTGGTGGGACTTGGGCTCAACCGTAATGCCAAAGAACTCCTCGCTCACGTACGCGGCAGTGATGCCGCGGGCGATGATGATGATGCCCTTCTTCATCGCGGCCTTCACTTCAGGCAACTCAACGGTAGCCTTGGCGATGAGCCTCCGCGAGGCAGCCGGGCGAAGGGTGACCAGTGCATGTGCCTTGTCTGCTCCGGCATCCGGAACATTGACCTTGTAGAACATCAGAACCTCCCTGCGAGTTGACTTACGACTGTGTCAGAGTCGGTGTTGTCTTGCTGTGGAATGGCGTGTGGACGAGAGTGAAAGAGGGCCATCGGCAACGTAGAATGGTAGCGTGGCGCCGTGGTACTGTCAAGGCAAATGTAGAGTGAAAGGTTGGCCCTGTTACGGCGGTCAATCTATAATGCCTTTCGACCGTGAACACTGCAGTAATCGTAGGACTCGGCAATCCCGGCACCAGGTATGCCGGAACACGCCACAATGTCGGCTTCCTCTGTGTTGATGAGGTGGCTCACAGATACCGGGCCAACTTCACTGGCTCACGCTGTCGTTCGTATACGGCGGATGTCCACGTTCACGACCGACGTGTTATCCTCGCAAAGCCCCGTACATACGTGAACCTTGCGGGAGCTGCCGTGCAATGCTTCGTGCGCAAGGAGGGTCTGCCCGTGGAGAATCTTGTGGTTATCTACGATGACATGGACCTTCCCGTCGGCAAGGTGCGCATCCGCTCCGCGGGCAGTCACGGCGGGCATAACGGCATGCGTTCTATCATTGAGAGCCTTGGCAGCCGGGAGTTTCCCAGGATCCGCGTTGGTATCGGCAGACCCGGCGATTCCGCAGCTCAGTCCGAGATAAGCTATGTCCTCGGGCGGTTCCGTCGCGAAGAAGAGGACGTGATCGGGCAAGCCATCGAACTCGTCAGCGACGCGGTCGATTGTATTCTGTCCGATGGCCTCAACATTGCAATGAACCGGTTCAACTAGTGTAGTATAGGCCGCGTGTCGATTGTGATAGCCGTTATAGGACGCTCTGAGTGCTCGGAGGACGATGGACGCATGGCAGAGGCTGTGGGCAGGTTGGTCGCTCAGAAAGGAGCTGTGCTCGTGTGCGGAGGTTTGACGGGTGTGATGGAAGCGGCATGTCGTGGGGCCCGCGAGGCTAACGGGTTCACTGTCGGAGTTCTTCCCGGAAACGACCGTCGCGACGCGAATCCCTGGGTGAGTCTGCCGATTGCGACCGGTGTCGGACAGGCTCGTAACATCGGCGTGGTGCGTTCCTCCGATGCTGTTATCGCGGTCGGAGGAGCGTATGGCACGTTGAGCGAAATTGCCTTCGCGCTGAACTCAGCAATCCCTGTTGTCGGTATCGGTTCGTGGCGACTTTCTGAACGGGGCACCGGCCCGAACCCGGTGCACGAGGCGGCTTCCCCCGAGGAGGCCGTGGAGACTGCATTTCGCCTGGCATGCGCCAGGAAGGAGGGTTTACAGTGACTTTACTGGAATACAGCGCGCGCATTATCGACGTGCAAGCGCGGGAAATAATCGATTCGCGTGGAAACCCTACCGTTGAAGTAGATGTTCACACTGAAGGTGGCAGTTGCGGCACGGCTGGTGTACCGTCCGGGGCGAGCACCGGCACCTATGAGGCCGTTGAGCTCAGAGACGGCGACAAGTCGCGCTTCGGCGGCAAGGGAGTTATTCAGGCTGTAAAGAATGTGGAGGAGCGAATCGGCCCGGCCGTGATCGGTATGTCGGCGCTCGACCAGCCTGCCATCGACCGGGTGCTGGTCGACCTTGATGGAACACCGAACAAGGCTGTTCTAGGCGCTAACGCGATCCTCGGCGTCTCCATGGCCGCAGCCCGCGCTGCCTCTTCCCTTCTGCAACTGCCGCTGTATCGCTATCTTGGCGGTACGAGCGCAACCACTATGCCCGTCCCGATGTTGAATGTCTTTAATGGCGGCAAGCATGCTATCGGGTCCACGGATTTTCAGGAATACATGATCGTGCCCGTTGGAGCACACAGCTTCGCAGCCGGATTGCGAATGAGTTGCGAAGTCTACCAGGTTCTGAAGGCGGTGTTGCATGCGAAGGGCTTCGGGACGACCGTGGGCGATGAGGGTGGATTTGCCCCTGCGGTCTCATCGAACCGTGAAGCTGTCGAGTTGATTCTTGAGGCTGTCACTGAAGCAGGCTACCAGCCCGGTGAGGATTTCGTGCTCGCACTGGATCCTGCGGCCAGCAGCTTCTTCGAGGACGGCGAGTACGTGCTCGAGCGCGATGGACAGCGATTGAGCACTCTTGGAATGGTGGAACTATACTGCAAGTGGGTGACAGACTATCCGGTACTGAGCATCGAAGATGGGCTTGCGGAGGAGGACTGGGACGGCTGGCGAATGCTGAACGCGCGGATCGGCCGCCGGGCGCAATTGGTCGGAGACGATCTGTACGTAACGAACATCGAGCGCCTCAAGAAAGGCATGGAGCTCAAGGCCTCCAATTCCATCCTTATCAAGGTTAACCAGATTGGCACACTGTCTGAGACGCTTGCCGTGGTGCAGCGGGCACAGAAAGAAGGCTGGACGACGATTATCAGCCATCGCTCGGGTGAGACCGAAGACACCACCATCGCCGACCTCGCAGTAGCTACGAATTCCGGTTTCATCAAGACGGGAGCGCCTGCCAGGGGTGAGCGCGTGGCGAAATATAACCGTCTCTTGAGAATAGAGGAACAGCTTGGGACAGAAGCCCGGTATCCTGGCCGGGATGCGTTCTACAGCCTGAGGTAGGTGCTCGTGGAAATCGTTACGGGAGTCCATCAACTGCGTATACCGTTTCCCGAGGGTATGGAGCGACATACCAACGCATACGTCATCGAGGGCAGCAAAGGAGCCATCCTCGTTGATTGCGGCTGGGATAGTTCTGAGGCGCTCTGGGCTTTCCGGGAAGAGTTGCGGCTCGACCGTCTTTCATTTGATGAGATCAACTGGATTGTGGTTACCCATATCCATCCCGACCATTTCGGCCTGGCTTCGAAGCTGAAAGAGTTGTGTGACGCAAAGATAGTGATGCACCGCGATGAGGCGCAGCTCATTGACTCTCGCTATGTGAAGTATGCCCGCTTGTCCCGGGAGATGCAGGATATGCTGGTTGTGGAAGGCACCCCGTTCGACGAGGCCACGGAGATGTGCGAAACCTCGAAGTGGGAGCTTCAGTTCATCACTCCTGTGCATCCGGATATTGTCGTCGAACACGGAGACACTATCTCCAACGGCACCTATCAGTTGGACGTGCTGCATACACCGGGTCACACGGCGGGCCACATCTGTCTCTATGAAGCCAGGAAACGCAGGCTCTTCTGCGGTGATCATGTCCTTTTCGATGCTGTTCCCAGAGCGGCTGTTGACCCTCAGTCCTCACAGGACCCCATAGGCGACTACCTGCAGTCGCTTGATGCTCTTTCGAGCCATGCTTTGAGCTTCGTATTTCCGGGTCATGGTCCTGTGTTCAATAGTTTGTCCATACGCAGCGACGAAATACGACGGCACATGCAGTATCGGCAGAAGCAGATACTTGGTATTTTGGATGAGGGCCTCAAGACGGGGTACCATGTGGCCTGCAGCCTGAGCTGGCGCACCGAGGAAGACACGCTTGAATTCGCCGAGCTGTCGCCGAGAGACCGGCGCGTAGCTGTACTTGAAGCGGTTGCCTGGCTGCGTCGACTTGTGAACGCCGGAGACGTCGGTGTGGTGGAACGCGACAACAAACGGTTTTATCTGGCGAAGTAGATGAATGAGGAGGTGCTGTAATGGCAATCAAAGTAGGTATCAACGGATTCGGACGTATCGGTCGGCTTGTGTACAGGGCGATTGAGGAGAGGAGTGGTGGTCGACTCGAAGTTGTGGCCGTAAACGACCTCACCGACGCCGAAACCAACGCACATCTGTTGAAGTACGACAGCAACTATGGTGTGTATCCCCATAAGGTTGAAGCTCAGGCAGATGCAATCTCCGTCGATGGCAAGCAGATCAAGGTCATTGCTCAAAAAGACCCTGCTCAAATACCATGGAAAGATCTGGGCGTGGACATAGTTATAGAGTCGACAGGCCTGTTCACGGATGCAGAGAAGGCCGCGGCTCATGTCAAAGCGGGAGCAAAGAAGGTGCTCATTTCAGCTCCCGGCAAGAATGAAGACATCACAATCATACTGGGTGTGAATGACACCGACTATGATCCCTCTAAGCATACGATAATTTCGAATGGATCGTGCACGACCAACGCAATCGTTCCAGTGGTGAAGGTGCTTCACGACAAGTTCACCGTCACACGGGGCCTGATGACCACGATTCATTCCTATACCAATGACCAGAGCCTCCTGGACCTCTATCATAAGGACCTCCGCAGGGCAAGAGCTGCGGCTGTCAATATGATTCCGACGACGACCGGCGCTGCCCGGCTTGTCGGAAAGCTCATCCCTGAGCTTAATGGCAAGGTTGATGGCATGGCCGTGAGAGTACCGACACCTACCGTTTCTCTGGTTGACTTCACCGCCGACCTCGAGAAGGCGGTGACCGTTGAGCAGGTCAATGAAGCGTTCCGTGACGCAGCCAACGGTTCGATGAAGGGACTGCTCGATTACTGCGATGAGCCGCTTGTAAGCATTGATTTCAGGGGCTCGTCTGCAAGCGCCACCTTCGACGCGATGAGCACGGTTGTTACCGATGGGTCGATGGTCAAGGTGCTTGCCTGGTACGACAACGAGTGGGGTTATAGCTGTCGCCTCGCCGATCTTGCCAGCTTCGTCGTTGACAAGGGTCTCTAGTAGACACTGCAGCCCATACACGGCCCCGCCCTTATCAGAATGGCGGGGCCGTGTGTCGTTTTCGGCGTGAAGAAGAGGGCTGTCCTTCATCCTCCCTAAACCTTCGCGGGTTCTCACGCGTTTGTCTTATATAATAGACATCTACGCGATGTCTGCTGACGAAAAGGAACTGATAAGCCGGGCTGCACAGGGAGATGTGAATGCGTTCTCTACGCTTTACGAGAACTATTTCGACCGGGTGTACCGCTATCTCTATGTAAGGCTGGGCAATGCGGCTGAAGCTGAGGACATCACGCAGGATGTGTTTGCCAAGGTTATCGAGGCTATCGGTTCGTACCAGTGGAGAGACGTGCCTTTCGCCTCATGGCTGTTTCGTATTGCGCACAACCGGATGATCGACCATCTCAGGAGAGAGAAGCGGATTGAGCGCGTGGATTCGGAGGAGGAAGTACTGTCACTTGATGACCCGGACCCGTCTGAGATCGCGGAACACAATCTGCAGCTTGAAAAGGTGCGACATAATATCGGTAAGCTATCTCCGGCACAACGGGAAGTCATCTGGCTGAGGTTCTCGGCAGGGCTTTCCACGACGGAGGTGGCCGCAGCGCTGGGAAAGAGTACGGGAACGATTAAGGCGCTTCAGTACAACGGAATTGTGGCGCTTCGAAAGTTGATGGGACAGCCATTATGACGGACAAGAATTACGAGGTTCTTGATCAGTGCGTCGACCGCCTGCTTTCCGGGCAGGACGCCGACAACATGCTGGCGAACGAGCCTGATCTGGCCATGATGCTGGGTCCCCTGGTTGAGACAAGCCTTCTGGTCAATCGTCAGCTTGGCGCGGTCGAACCTTCGAAGGAGTTTCGTCGGCTGGCGGAGAGACGGACTCGTAATCTCTTCCTGGCGCGCCTTTCACAGAAGGAGTCTC
>CAZKHH010000081.1:0-8764 GCA_964552485.1 uncultured Dehalococcoidales bacterium
GTTGGCAGCCCTGCCGGGCTGCTCCTATTTCGCTTCTGAATCGAACCAGCCACCCGAAGCGTCGATAGTCTCCATCTCGCCGTCTGAGGCCAGCGAGGGAGAGACGGTCACGTTCGCCGGCCAGGGAACCGACGAAGACGGCGAAGTCGTGGGCTACCTCTGGCGCTCCGACCTCGACGGCGAGTTGGGCCGGACTGCTGAATTCGATACAGACTCCCTCTCCGTGGGTCCTCACGCCATCGAATTCATGGTACAGGACAACAATGGCGAGTGGTCTGCAAAGGCGCACGTCTCGGTGTCGGTGACTGCATCTCAGGCTCCTGTGGTGACTTTCGACGCTTCTCCAAGCACCATCCGGGAAGGTGAGAGCTCCACCCTGTCATGGAGCGTATCCGATGTTGAATCGGTCAGCATCAACCAGGGAATCGGCACGGTAGAGTCCAGTGGTACGGTGGAGGTCACGCCGGATACAACTACCACGTACGAGTTGACAGCTACCAGCGACTCGTCGGTAGCTACCGCCACGGTGGCAGTCACGGTGGAAGAAGCCGCAGACAGCGTCACGCTTTCGCCCGATAGCGAGATGACTGGCTATGTCCGCTCAAGCGGGAGCACGAGCACGACGGATATCTTCATCGGTGACGATGAGGCCAACCGGGGTTTCCAGGGATTCCTCACGTTCAGCATCTCGAGCATCCCTGATGATGCGACCATCACGCGGGTTGTTCTCGACCTTTCCGGGTACGAAGTTGAATACGGTAATCCATTGCCGGACCTCGGCTGCCTTGGCGCATATGAACACGAGTACCCGAAGCTTCACGGACAGTTCTACACGGGAGACCTGCCCGAGTCGGTCACCGAATGGTGCAGCTCCGGGGAACTGGACTCGGCGGGCGATTCCGCCGGTTTACGGGATGCGCTGCAAGAGAAGCTTGGCGAGAGCAGACGTTTCCAGCTCCGCCTGCAGTTCGTTGGGGGAGAAACGGACGGAGACAGTGCGAGAGACCTTCTGCGGTGGCCGCGGGACCGGCTGCCGACCCTTACGGTCGAGTACGATGCGTGACCGCTACAGCCACGATGAGTCGATGGTCTGAGCGGTGCAACTAGCCCGCGCTGGAATCGTGCCGCCATCGCCCCATATTCCCGTGCGCCAATGCCTCAGGTCCTTTCTTCCGGTTCGGCACGAAGCCTTCGCGCTTGCCGCCCTAGCCTCATCACCTCATTTGCTTCTCCCATCCTCATCCTCCCACTCTCCACTTCGTTCAGTATGATCAGCCTTCCCTGTTCCCGTGCACTCAATGTCAGCATCTCCTTCATACGGACGTTTACACTGAACCGTTAAGGGAGGACAGAATCGTAGACCGTATACAAGTGGTTCCGCGCTCTATTGACAGTTGAATCCTGTTATCACAGCATGTACATGCTCCCTTCTGTTGTTGTGGCCGGACTGTCAGCCGGCAAAAGGAGGCTTCCATGGAAGGACTACTATCCCGTATAGCCGGGATACCCCGCGCGGCGGCGAAGGTGGCTGCATCAACACGGAGGGTGCGTCCCCGGCAATGCCTGACGACCGCACTTTTCGCATGTCTCCTGCTTGCCTTTGGCGTGGGCAGCATGCCGGTTGCTGCGCCATCGGAAGCCTCATCGCCTGAGCCTGCGCTTCCCGCCACCGAGTACGAGATAGAGATTCCGTGCCAGGTGGGCGTCTTCGTCGATGAGATGAACCCGACCACGAATAACAACGGCGCCATGCAGGGCGACTACCTCAGGGTCGGGACGAGCACCGAGTTCTGCGGCCAGTACTGGACGCTGCTCGACATCGGCCCTGTCGTTGAGTCCGACGGCGGTCTACTGCCGGATGACGCCACGATAGTCGAAGCGAAGCTCAAGATACGCAAGGAGTCCGGACCCTCGGACACCATCAAAGTGTACGCACTGCAGCAGGCATTCAACGAAGGCACAGCAACGTGGAACAACAAGCCGTCACTCTACAACTCGCCGACGGTGAACACTACCGTTCCGTCCTCCAACGGGTGGACGTACCTCAACATCCCAACCTTCGCCCTTGATGATGCCATCGACTACCACCATGGACTGCGCGTGGCCCTGCGTCCCACGTGGGACGCGTGCAGCCGTTCGGTTGCGTTCTACAGCGACGAGCACACCTACCGGCCTTCGCTGGTCATCACCTACATCGGCGCTGAGCCGGAGCCAACGCCGCTGCCTGAGCCGGTACTGGATGACTACGAGCCCTGTAATCTCCAGGTATCCTGGTCTCCGACCAGTCCGTCACCCGGTGAGAACGTGACCATCACAGCGACAGCGACCGATAACGAGGAGATGCGCTACGTGGCTATCTACCGGGGCTCTGTTGAGCTTGCGCGTCGCGACGCCACCTCCGGCCAGGACTCCCTCAGCGTGTCCTACACGGAGGAGGCGGAACTGCCCTCCATGAACTACCTCGTTGCCGCCAGGGACGCGAGCCCCCACACCTCACAGGTGCTTCAATCCGTGAACATACCGGTGCAGGGCACGGGCACCGTGCCCGAGGTCACCCTGGACATCGACTGGGAGATTGAAGAGGTCCTCCCCGAGCGTTACCGCCTGATACGCGGCGATAGCCAGCGGGCGACCATTACCGCGACGGCCACCGACCCCGAGGGCATCGACTACCTCGAGATTCACGTCCCCGGTCTGGGGATGCAGCAGTTCGATGGCGATGGGGAGACAAGTGTCTCCCGGATGGTGGAGTGGGTCAACAACGACCCCACTGCGACCACCTTCTCGGCGCGCGCCAGCGCTGTCGACCTCGAAGGCAACTATTCCAGCACGGAGGGGGAGTACATCGACATTATCAGGCCGGGCAACCTGCTGTTCATGACGACTGGCGCGCCCGGCTTCCATAATCCATCCCGCGACCGGTTGCCGTGGGAGCGGATGGTGCAGGCCTTCGGCGTTGGCGAGTGCTACTGGCTGCCGGAGGAATGGAAGAGCCCGTACGCGCTCATCTGGTACCACGCCTCCTTCAAGTCCATCGCCGACGGCGGCGAGTGCTTCGGCATGAGCACGATGGCCAACGAGCTCTACCGCAGCCGCATCATCGCCAACGACGTCGATCCCACCGTCAGCGCACCCTCCTACATGACCTATGACAACTCCTTCACAAAGGAGTACGTGGAAGCGCGCCAGGGCGGACAGATGGGTGGCGAGGTCGCCTTCAAGAGGATCAACGAGAGGTACCAGACCGTCTCTGACAAGCTCAGCAGGATTGAGGCGGACATGGCTGCGGACACCCCCGGTGTCCTCTGCATGTGGGAGGGGGACAGTGGCCATGCGGTGGTGCCCTGGATGTCCCGCCACATGCCCGATGGCACGACCAGAATCTACATCTACGACTGCAACCGCGAGGGCGGCATCGTGTCTACCCGCGACAACGGCATCGACAATCCGCGCTTCAATTTCAATAATCAGGGACACTACCCCTTCGTCGAGTTCGACGGCTCGAGCTGGAGCTACATCTGGGGCGATGGCTCGACCTGGAACGACACGCTTGCCTACATCGACTACGAGGAAGCCTGTGGCGACATGGACCAGGAGAACCCTATCGCCGGTCCATGGAACCCGCACCTGACCGACCATGACATACCCAGCGTGTTCCAGTACCTCTTCGCGCCCATCGGCGGCGATGTCGACCTTGTTATCGAGGACGAAGACGGCAACATGACCGGCATCTACGAAGGCGACCTGGTAGAGGACATACCTGAGTCCATGGCCATGATTCCGACCATGGGCGGCACTTTCACCGAGCACGAGATGTACGTGCTGCCCACGGACAAGAAACTGAAGCTGCGCGTCTCTGGCAACAGCGATGACGAGTATGTCCTCGGCCTCCTCGCCAACGGCGTGTTGATGGCCATAGAGCAGAAGGACCTCTCTGCGGGAGCGGAGGACGTAATCACCATCGAGCCACGTGATGATGTGCTCGGCCACGTGATGCGCGTGAAGCCGGGGAAAGAAGACAGCAGCTTCAAATTGATAGTCGCCGTGATGTTCGAAGGGCTGGTGGCGGCGACGGACAGCGACTTCGTCGGTCGTGAGTACATCATGGAGGGCATACTGGGTCTCGGCGACATCGACTTCTCGGTCTTCGTGGAGGAGGGTGGTGACACGCTGGTGGTGGAGAACCACGGCGAGGACGACCTTGTTTTCGATCCCTCCTTCAGGACCACGGAGTCGCTGGACGAGGTCGACGAGCCCCTGGATGAGATGCCCTTCATACCCTCGTCCGGTGAGGAGGACGTGACTGTTGGTCCGGGTGAGATGGTGGAGCTGACGCCCGAGACCTGGGCCACCACGGACGAACGGGCCAGCCTGCACATACTGCGCGATGGCAAAGAGAGCGGACCGCAGCGGAGCGCGTTCCCGGTCCTGCCCGTGGTCATCGGCGGGGTCATAGTGGCCGCAGGAGTGGCCGTCGTTGTCCTCATTAAGAAGGGCATCATCAGGGTCGGCAAGCCGGCCCAGGGCGAATAAGAACGAAAGGCTTTTGACTCGAGAAGGCGGCCCTCAAGGGCCGCCTTCTCACGATGCGGGCAACACCGTATCCATTCGTTCCTTTCCACCTGTCACAAGGAGCCGGGTTATCCCGGCCCTTCTCTTTATCAGCCTGCCGGCACGAGTCACTACTTCTCGTTGCTTCAAACCGCGCAACGGCGCGCATCTACGGTGGGAGCACAAAGCCCGTGCATGCGTGCAAATTTTCAGCACTCCTGGCACCCTTTGCAAAGCCGCATCTCTTCCCGTGCGACCACCGGATATACTCGTCTGAAGATAGTAGACGGCTACCGGTCTGTACGACCGGTAGCCGTCGCTACACCACTGACGAGAACGGCGAGGACTGGAACACTCTGCCAGCGCGAGGCAGTGAACCACCCGGGGGGCGCCCTGACACGCGGGTTCCTCAGGGCCGGTCCATTTTTGCCGGAATGCATATTGACTTTGCGTTCGGAGCCACGTAACGTGACGTAAGTCCAGTGGATAGCCCTCAGTCGGCCGTAATCAATCCGTGCGACCGGGCAACAGGACTAAGAAACCATGCAAATGAACGATGGAGGGCCTCCCATGATCAGACGGTGGAAACCGACCTCACTGCTGCTTGCGCTGTCGCTGCTGCTGTCGCTCCTGGTGACTGCGCTGCCGCTGGCAGGCACGGTGGAGGCAGCAGTCATCGAGGTGGATGCCGGCGATTCGATTCAGGACGCCATTAACGCGGCTGCCCCCGGGGACACTGTCCTCGTCAACCCTGGGACCTACACGGAAGACCTGCTCATCGAGAAATCCTTCACCGTTCGCTCATCCGGCGCCGGCGCGACCATCGAGGGCACGGTCACCATCGACCTCATGGACGATGAACACGTGGTCCTGGGCGGCACCGGCTCGGGCTTCGAGATCACCGGCACTGGCCACGGCATCGACGCCGAGGTGCAGTACTGGAGCTCGCTCTCCATCGTGGGCAACACGTTCACTGACAATGACTGCGGCATCCGTGTCAGCTATGTGCGCTACTTCAGTGAACTCGATATCAGCGGCAATACCATCACTGAGAGCGAATACGACGGGTTCAGCCTCGACAACGGAGTGCAATACCACAGCCGCGCAACTATAGTAGACAATCAGTTCACTGACAACGGCGAAGATGGCATACACTGGAACGATATCTTCAACAACAGTCACGGACTCATCCAGGGCAACACCATCACCGGAAACGGTGAGGACGGCATCTGGTTCGACGACGTGGAGCATGGCAGCTCGCTCGACATCCTGGACAACATCGTGTCCGGCAACGGCAACCGAGGCGTCTATATCTACGAGTACGAGGATGGCTGCACGGGGCTCATCCACGGCAACACCGTCAGTAACAACGGCAGCCATGGCATCTACATGAGCGATGCTGTCGAAAAGGGCAGCGAGGTCGTCGTCGAGGACAACACCCTCACCGCCAATGCCGGCTACGGGCTGTGGGTTGACGATGTAGACGATGCCAGCTATCTGGCGATAGTGAATAACGACATACAGGACAACGATGAGCCCGGTATTTACGTCTACGACTATGACGAAGGCAGCACGGGCCTGATCGAAGGGAACACGGTGACCGGCAACGTCGGCTTCGGCGTCTATATCCGGTCCGGCGTCAGCGAGGGCAGCTCACTGACCCTCCGGGGCAACACCGTCAACAGCACGCAGGTGACTGTCATCACTGATGAGTACGTCGGCAGTGGCACCTACTATGCAAAGAGAGACTACGGCCTAACGCATCGGGGTATCGTGCCCGGTTCGGAGACGGTCTACGTGGACGACGTGGTGGTACCAAGCACGGATTACGTGCTGCTCGCTGAGTACGGCCAGATCGTCTTTGACACCGCGCCGGCAAATGGCGCAGACATCACCGCGGACTACAGCTACGGAGGCATAGGTGTCTACGTGTGTAGTACGGTTGACCAAGGCAGCAGCCTCACGATTGATGACAACCGGATCAGTGACAATGGCTACGGCGGCGTGTACATCTGGCAGGTTGACGATGGCAGTGAGGCTGTCATCGGAGGTGGGGGGAACACCATCAGCGGAAACGGCGGCTACGGCATAGCGGTCGGCCGGGAATACTACGACGGGTATGGCGACGAGTGGTCCTACTATGGTGTGGGGCTGGGCTCATCCCTCTCGATGCTGAACAACGACGTTGCCGGCAACTCCGGGAACGGCATCGACATCTGCGCGATTGAGGCGGGCAGCGACGCGGTTATCGAGGGCAATACTATCTCCGGGAACGACGATGGCGTGTATGTCAGTAACATGGACGAAGGCAGCAGGCTGAACGTTGTGGACAACACGGTCAGCGACAATTCCTCAGGCGGCGTCTATGCCGGCAGCAATATCAGCGACAGCGAGGTCAATGTCCTCGGCAACGCCATCTCGGGAAACACCGGCATCGGCCTGCAGATAGGCGAAGGGGACACGCTGACCGACAGCATGGCCACCATGTGGTGCAACACCATCTATAACAACACGGAGTGGGGTATCTACATGGTGGTGGAGCATTCGCTCGTGGACATCTCCGGCAACCACATAACCGCCAATGGGACTTCCGGCACAGAGGGCGGCATCTACATCGATGGGTCAGAGCTCGACCTGGTGGGCATCCACCAGAACAGCATCGCGAGCAATTACGACTGGGGCCTGTTGAACGACAGCGGTGAGACGGTCGACGCGACCCACAACTGGTGGGGCGATGATACCGGACCATATCAGGCCACGACGAATCCCGGGGGCGGCGGAGATGAGGTCTCGGATGACGTCGACTACGCCGACCGGCTGGACGAGGCGCCGGAGCTCTGCGCCGAGTACGAGGCTTCAGTTGATACACCAGCTGTACACAGTGTCGAATCGGGTGAGTCTATCCAGACCGCCATTGACGGTGCCGCCCCGGGCGACATCATCTCTGTCGGCCCCGGAACCTACAGTGAGAACCTGAACATCGACAAGTCACTCACGGTCCTCTCCACCGACGGTGCTGCTGATACCACCATCGACGGCACGGTGACGATCGACCTCCGGGACCTGGAGACAGTGGCCTTCGGCGACGCGGATGCTGGCTTTGCGGTTCTCGGCTCCTCACCGGGCTTCAACGTCGACGTCGAGTTCTGGAGCGACCTCACCATCGAGGACAATGTCATCAACGGCTGCGCCGGCGACGGCATCGATGTTGACAGCGTACGCAACTGGAGTTCGCTCATGGTGCTCGATAACGCGATGAGCGGCAATGACTTGAACGGCATCAGTATCGCTGAGGTCTGCTGTTTCAGCGAGACTGACATCAGTCGCAACGTGATTTCAGACAACAATGACGGCATCTACGTCGAATATGCCTGGACCTTCTCCCAGCTAGGCATCACGGACAACATCATCCAGGCCAATACCTCCGTTGGCGTGCACCTCCCGGGCTATGAGTATGACCCGGGTTACAGAAACTACGCGATCCGGTATCAGAGCTCGGTTGCCATTGTGGAAAATGAGATTGCAGACAACGGTAGCCACGGAATCTACGCGTATCGAACCCGAGACGGCAGTCTCGTGCTCGTGCAGGACAACACGGTCACCGGCAACCTTGGTGCCGGCATCTGGTTCCACGGCGTGGAGCACAGCTGCTCGCTCGACGTGCTGGACAACAACGTGTTCGGCAACGGAGTCCACGGCATCCACATCCACGAATATGTGGAGGGCTGCACGGGCCTTATCCACGGCAATACTATCACCGACAACGGCAGCGCTGGCTTCTACATCAAAGACGATGTTGATAATGGCAGTAGGGTTTCCGTCCAGGCCAACGCCATTAGTGGCAACGCGGCGGAAGGCTTCCACTGCCGCTACGTGGAGGACGGGGGCCATTTGACTGTCGAGGGCAACGCCATCTCCGACAATATCGGCGACGGCATCACAATCGATGACGTACAGTACGGCAGCACGCTCGACATCCTCGACAACACCGTGTCCGACAACGGCGCACGCGGCATCAACATCGACGAGTATGACGAGGGCTGCTGGGGCCTGATCCAGGGCAATACCGTCGCCGGCAACAGCAGCGACGGTCTCTACATCTACCAATACGTCGGAGAGGGCAGCTACGTTACCGTCGAGGGCAATACCATCATCGGGAACGATGGCTACGGCTTCCATGTTAATGATGCGGAGTACGGCGGCTACCTGGCAG
>CAZKHH010000082.1:0-8559 GCA_964552485.1 uncultured Dehalococcoidales bacterium
AGCCGCCCGCGTATGGCTCGACCGTGAGACGGCCGTCGCTCATGGTCGTGATGCGATCAGAGATCCACTGAACGGAATTGTAGTAGTAGTCAGATACCGGGGGATGCCCCTGGTACTGCCACTTGATCACCTCGCCTTCAGGGGCGGCGGGGGTGCCCTCTTCTTCTTCGGGGGCCGGGGTGCTGCCTTCATCACCCGATGGCTGTTCCGCATCCGGCGCACAGCCGGCGACCAACAGCGAACCGAGTGCGAGCACCGTGACAAACAGTACAAGCAAACCTTTCTTCACTGGTTCCTCCTCTCCTTGGGACTTAGTGATTTCGAGATCGATTTTGCGGAAACACCGGCGCGTTACATAGGCCCCTCCTGCTACAGGTATCTCGCTGCCACAGATAATAGTCCGTACAAGTTCACAGAACCGGAACGTACTTGCCGAAGTCCAGTTCGCGGGCGTTGCTGAACGGCCTGTACTTGCCCTCTGCCACCTTGGCATTCGCCTCAGCAATCGCCTCCTCGTTAAGCTCCACCCCGAGGCCCGGCCTGTCCGGCACCTCAAGATACCCGTCTACTATCTTCAGTACAGGATCAATCGCCCACGGCGCCATCTGTTCGTGTTCCTGAATGAGGAACGGATGTACCGCAGCCGAGAGGTGGGCGTTAGCGATGGCCGCTACCGGTCCGAACGGATTGTGCGGGGAAGCCTTCGCCTGGTAGGCCTCACACATGGCGCATATCTTCATCGCCTCGGTAAGTCCACCGCACTTGCCGACATCGAACATGACGACATCGACGGCGCCCTTTTCGAGGTATTCTTTCAAGTCCAGCTTGGTGTTCAGTCTCTCGCACGAAGCGATCGGAATATTGACGGCATCGACGACCCGTTTCATGGCAGTGACCATGCCCACCGGTACAGGTTCTTCGTACCAATACAGGTCGAACTGCTCCAGCTTCTTGCCTATCTTTATTGCTGTACCGGCGTTGAACTTCCCGTGACACTCGACCATGAGGTCGACCGTCGGGCCTACCGCCTCGCGAATGGCGGCGACGCGGTCGACGACCGCGTGTATTTCATCAGGCCGGTAGCCATGGTAGCCATCCCTGCCAGGACGGAAGGGGTCGAATTTCATCGCCGTGTAACCCTCATCGACAAGCTGTTTCGCATGCTGCCCGAGCTGCTCAGGCGTGTACTCAATCTCTCCCCACGGCTCCGAGAAGAGGTCATCCTGCGTGGGATCCGGGAAAGAATTCCACGTTCCCTTGAGGTGAGGATAAAGCCTTATGTGCTTCCGGTAAAGACCACCCAGGAGCTCATACACCGGAACACCAAGGGCTTTGGCTTTGATATCGTAAAGGGCCACATCGACGGCGCTTATGGTCGAGCTCATGTACACAAATGAGGTCTGCTGGACCATCTTAATCCAGAGTTTCTCGATGTTGAAAGGGTCTTCGCCCACGAGGATAGACTTCAGGAGCTCAACGTTGCCCCGCAACGTCTCGGGGTGATTGACAACATTTTCTCCAAGCCCGGTGATGCCTTCATTAGTATGCACTCTCGTAAACGGGAGCGGGCCACACATGATTGCTTCGATGTCAGTGATCCGTAAATTGGACATGGTTCCCTCCTTACCCAGCGACAGTTTCGAAATGGTAGTCCCGTCGGATGCGAACGTCAAGACATCCCATCGCCTCCGACGCCTGCACATTGACCACATAAACGGATGGTTTACATGAGCCTGAATCAGGGCGCAGATGCTGGTTGCACGGCCTCATCCAAGGCATGTATACTGCCTCGGATTCCCCTGCCGTTCCGCTTGAGGTATCAACTGTGGCGCATATAGCGGGAGCTTTCGGGATAAGTAGCCTGGCTGCCAGGATATATATCTATTCCTCTTCCATCAATCGAATAGGAGTGCAGAACTCCTGATGTCACGCCTTCTGACGACAGCCACACTCAGCTTCATACTGTACCTGGCGCTGACCACCGCTACGGGTGGGCTGGGTGTATGGAACCCCATCGAGATCATCATCGGTGTGGTCTTTGCGCTTCTCGTGGCACTCCTTACAAGGAATCTGGTCGGTACCGACTGGCCACGCGTCCTCAGTCCAAGGCGCTGGATACTCTTCCTTGTGTATCTGCTTGGCCCCTTCTTCTGGGCTCTGACTAAAGCCAATTTCGACGTGGTCTACAGAGTTATTACCGGTCGAATCAGGCCCGGGATCGTACGCATGGCAACCGGGCTCAGTAACGATGCCAGCCTTACGCTCCTTGCCAACTCCATCACACTCACACCCGGCACACTGAGTGTCGATGTGGACGAAGAGACACGTGACCTCTATGTTCACTGGATAAATATCGACGACCGGGCCCTGGAACAGATGCCAAGGGAGTGCGGCCTCATCTGCGGGCCTTTCCCGCAATGGGCGAGGAGGATAGCCGAATGAACTGGCTACCTGCCGCGGCCGTACTCGGCGTGTGTATCGTCATCGCTCTGGTGCGGATTGCACTGGGTCCAACCGCGCCGGACAGAATCGTCGGGCTTGACACAGTCAACACGCTCGTCGTGACAACGATGGTTGTCCTCGGTGCAGCCTTCCGGGAGGCCATCTATATCGACGTCGCCATAGTGTATGCGCTGCTATCCTTCGTGACGACTCTGTTCATCGCCAAATACGTGGAAAAGGGCAAGCTTTAAGTGCTGAATACAATCACATACGTACTGGTTGGAATCGGACTGTTCTTCAGTCTGATGGCCGGTATCGGTTTGCACCGATTCCCTGACTACTTCACACGCCTCCATGCAGGTACGAAGTGCACTACCTTCGGCTCCATATTCCTGATAGGTGCGGTAATACTGCAAGGCCTTGCCGGCTGGATAGGGGGAGGCTGGGGTTCGGCTGATTCGGTAATCGTAATGCACTCGATCGTTGCGCTTATGGCGATTCTTCTGACGAATCCCACGGGTGCGCACGCAATAGCGCGAGCAGGACACAGGCGTGGCATCAAGCCTGCAAGGGCAGTGGTCGACGACCTGGAAGGAGCGGACTCGCGTGAGTGAGATGGAGTTGCTCCGGGCGGTCGTTCCTTTCCTGCTAGTGGTATGCGCGATATTTGTCGCCCGGCTGCGCGATCTGCTCGCAGCGGTGATTCTGCTCGCAGCGCTAAGCTTGCTCCTTTCACTCGAATTCTTTCTGTTATCTGCCCCGGACGTTGCTATCGCGGAAGCCGGAGTCGGTGCAGCCATAACGACCGCCATCTTCGTCATCGCCATCCGCGCTACGAAGAGGACTTAAGAGACATGGCAAGAAAGCTGTTTACGGTTGCAATGCTGACGATCGTCGCAGTGATGCTGTTTTCGGTCGCACTGGCAATGCGGCCATTTGGCGAGCCACCGTCGGTAATGGATGACTACATCATCCAGAACAACCAGGAAGTGACAGGAGGAAACAGCGTCGTCTCGGCAGTGGTGTTCGACTGGCGAGGTTACGACACCCTGGGAGAGGCCACTGTACTATTCACCGCCTTTATTGGCGTCGTGATGTTGCTCCGTAGTGTGAAGGACGAGGCCGAATGATGTCAGTAATCGTGCGCACCATGACAAAGCTGCTCACACCTGCCGTGCTCGTGTTCGGGCTGTACATCATCATGCATGGCCACGTAACCATAGGGGGAGGCTTTCAGGGAGGAGCGGTAGTGGCATCCGCCGCTGCGCTTGTTCTTGTCGCATTCGGCTCGGAACGGGTACGGGAGCACCTGAAAATATCAGACCTGACGACCCTCTCCTGTGCCGGAGCGCTTCTCTTTGCAGGGATCGGCTTCGCAGGCATAGGTAACACGTTCCTGAACAACTTCCTGGTGGGGTCGCCTTTGTTCGGTCACATCCCCGAGTTCGGACCAGCACACGAGGATATCTGGACTGCCGGGGTTATCGCCCCCATGAATATCGGCGTGGGACTCAATGTCGTAGCCAGCCTCAGTGCCATCATGGTCCTGATGGCATTCGCGTCCCGCAATAAAGGGGACGAGGAATGACGATGCTTGTCGTTAATGCACCATTCATCGCAGTAGCGGCCCTGGCGTGCACAGGCCTGTACATCATGATGACACAGCGCAACCTCATCAAGATTGTCATGGGCGTGTCCATACTCCAGTCCGCCGTCAATCTGTTCCTTATATCTCTCGGTTACCGAAGCGGCGGCACAGCACCCGGATTCACGCACGCCGTGGGCACGCACCTGGTACTTCCCGTGCCACAGGCACTGACGCTTACCAGCATCGTCATCGGAGTGGCGACTACAGCGCTGATGCTGACACTTGTTATTCTCATCTACCGCCACACCGGTGACACAGACGCAGAGAAATCACGAAGGGTGAAAGGCTAGACGAGTTGGACGCACTCATAACCCACGCACCCATACTCGCCATCGCGGTGCCGCTGACAGCGGCTTTTCTTACCCCGCTCGTTGGACGTCTCGGGGCCAGGGCCCGGAACGTATTCGTCATGGGCGTCCTGCTATTCGTCGAGTTCCTCGTGTTCACCGTTGTAAGAGAGGTACTGGCCAGCGGCATACAGGTATATACACTCGGAGCCTCTACACCCGGTCTCGCGGTACCGGAATCCCATATCGTGCCCGTGCGCATCATCCTTGAGGTTGACGGGCTCGGAGCATTTCTCGGCATCATCGCGGCGACCGTTGCACTGGCCGGCGCGATCTACTCACTATCCGGCATGAGAGGAGAGACAGGACAGGACCGGTTCTACACCCTCCTGTTACTCCTGACCGCGAGCATGATCGGCATCCAGTACACGGGCGACCTCTTCAACCTGTTCGTGTTCCTCGAGGTACTGTCGATATCCGGTGCCGCCCTTGCTGCCTTCCGGACCCGCTTCGTCGACGCAGTCGAAGGCGGGTTCAAGTATGTGATTGTGTCAACGGTGGCGGCGCTCCTCGTACTCCTGAGTATCGGAATATTCTACGGACAATACAACGTCCTCAATATCGCCGCCGTTTCGGATGCGATGCGATACACGCTACTCGACAAGATAGCGCTCGCCTTGCTGCTTGGCGCGCTGCTGACCAAGAGCGGCGCGGTACCGTCACATTGGTGGGTGCCGGACACCTACACTCCCGCCCCGGCGGGCACAAGCCCGATCATCTACGCCTCCTCACTGACATGTCTGGGAGCGGCGCTGCGCATTCTCTTCTCGCTGTACGGCGTGAAGATGTCGCTCTCGGCAGTGGGCTGGCTGGTCATTATCGCTGGCCTCTTGAGCATGTTCATCGGAGTAACGATGGCGCTTCGTCAGACCGACATCAAGCGTCTTATGACATACCACGTCATATCCCAGGAAGGCTACATGCTCCTTGGCTTCGGCGTAGGCCTCACCGTACTTGGCGACCCCCAGGCCGTCGCCGCTTACGGTCGCGAAGCCATCGCGGGCGGACTGTTCCACGTCATCAACAATGCCTTCTTCAAGGGCCTGCTTCTTCTTACCGGAGAGGCCCTCTTTTTCGCACTTGGAACGCGCAACCTCGACAAGATGGGCGGCATGGGACGGACGATGAAATGGACATGCGCCTTCTTTATCATCGGAGCTATCGCGATTTCGGGAATACCTCCATCCAACGGTTTCGCCTCCAAGCTGATGATCTACGAGGCGTCATACCATCTGAATCCCATGCTCACAATCGTGGCGCTGATAGTCTCAATCATGACGCTCGCCTCATTCACGAAGGTCTTTCAAGCAGCGTTCACCGGACCCGAGCTGCCGGAGTACAGAGACGTGAAACCCATCCCGCTCTCCATGAAAGTTGGCATGGGGGTCCTCGCCGCAGGTACGCTGTTTTTCAGTCTGTTCCCCGGCTTCGTGGTGGATACAATTGTGTACCCTGCAACCGACGCATTACTTAACCAGACGGCGTACATCGGTGCAGTAATGGGAGGCGCCTAGATATGGAACTAAGGGTACTTGCGTTCTGGGCACCACTCGTATGCCTGATCGCGTTCATCATCCTGATCCTGGTCACGTACGCGTTCCGCTCTCGCGGAGAGAGCAGCTACAAGGAAGGGACAGAGCAGACCAAGGTCTTTCTATCCGGCGAAGATATGCCGGAGGAAGGAATGCGGCACATCAGGGCACACAACATATACTGGGGCTTCTTCGAGTCGCTCAAGAGCTACTACGAACCGCTTGTGCGTGCTCATACGGGAATAGTGAATGACTATCTCGTGTGGCTGGTGGCAATGGCGTCCATTGCAGGCATTGTGATACTTGCCGCCGGCCCGTGGTGATAGCGGAGATACTTAACAATGGGAATGAATTCTTTCAAGCGAGCTCTGTGGGTCTACCATATGAACACAGGCTCGTGTAACGGATGTGACATCGAGATAGTCGCGGCATTGACGCCGAGATATGACATCGAACGCTTCGGCATGAAGCTTGTGGGCTCGCCCAGACACGCTGACGTTCTGCTTGTGACCGGTCCGGTCACGCGTGAGATGGAGCCCAGGGTCCGGAGGGTGTACGCACAGGTGCCTGAGCCGAAAGTCGTCATGGTCTGTGGCAACTGCGGCAATGAAGGCACTGTCTTCCACGAGTCATACAATCTCATCGGCCCTGTAGACCAGATCATTCCCGTCGATATCTACGTACCCGGATGCCCGGTGAGGCCCGAGGCCATCATCGACGGTGTCGTCAAAGCGTGGCTCAAGCTCGAAGGAGCCACAAAGGAGAAGGCAACCACACAATGAATAGACTTGGGCCAGACGAACTCGTCGAGAGCTTCCAGAAGGCTCTAGGTGATGCCGTCACCGGAACCAGAAAATATGAACGAGAAGTCGGTGCACAGCGGCATGTGTATATCTCCGTCTGGATTGAAATCAAGCCGGATGCCATTAGACCCGCGGTTGAGCACATAGTCGAACTCGAGGAGATGCCGCATTTCTCCGTCATCTCGACTGCCGACCTTGGCGACGAAATCGAGGTGTGCTATCACTTCTCGTTATACTATGGTGAACGCAGCAGCGCCATTGCGCTCGTTGTCCGGTTCACGCTCGATAAGAACAACCTGACCATTCCGACAATCACCGACCTGGTTCCCGGAGCTATCTTCTCCGAACGTGAGCAACAGGAAATGATGGGCATCCACGTTGAAGGCATTCCGGACGACAGACGGCTTTTTGTTCCGGACACGTTCCCTGAAGGCGTCTTCCCGTGGCGCAGAGACGAGACAGGTCCCGACAAGATGCTGCATATTCTGGGCGGACACCAGGGAATCCAAGAAAAATGAGTGACTCTACTATTCACAAGACAAGCTACTCGCTACCGATAGGCCCCATCCATCCGGCCGTGCACGAGCCGATCCGGCTCGATCTAACGGTCGACGGTGAGGAAGTCATCGGTGTCGACGTCCGCGCCGGACACGTACACCGTGGCGTTGAGTGGATCGGTATGAATCGCAACAACCCGGTCCAGACCGTGTATCTTGCAGAACGCATATGCGGTATCTGCTCTGCATGTCATCCATTCGCGTACGTACTGGCCGTGGAGCAGGTGGCAGGCATCGACGTGCCTCCCAGAGCCGACTATATCCGGACAATCATCGCCGAAATCGAGCGCATCCATTCCCATCTGCTGTGGGCGGGTGTCGCCGGCCACGAAATAGGCTTTGAGTCTGTGTTCTACTACGCATGGAACGCCCGCGAACGAATAATGGACCTGACCGAGATTTTGACCGGCAACCGGAACTCCAAGGCCATGTACATGATTGGCGGGGTCAGACGCGATATCACCGAAGAGCAGCTTCCGGCAATACGGGGAGCGCTCGACTTCTACAAGTCTGCTTTCAGCGAACTGAGACAGTTGTTTCTTGGTGACCCCACCATCAAGATGCGGACCGGGGAGGTAGGCATCCTCGGCAAGGAAGACGCTATGAAGCTCTGCATTGCCGGGCCGACCGCCAGAGCCAGCGGCGTGCCATTCGATGTTCGACAAGACCACCCGTACGCGGCTTATGCCGACCTTGGCGTTGACGCCATCACGCCTGACGTCTTGACAGGCGAGGTGGTAGGCGATGTGTATGACCGCATAATCGTCCGCCTGCTCGAGGTCAAGCAATCCATCGACCTCATAGAGAAGGCTATCGCCACCATGCCCGAGGGGCCTCTTCTCACTGAACCTAAAATTGCTAAGCTGCTTGCGCTTCTGAAGAAGGCCGACGGAGAGGCCGTGGCACGTGTCGAAGCACCGCGGGGTGAGAATCTTCACTACGTCCGACTGAAGGCCGGCCAGGAACCTCTCGAGGCGTGGAAGGTCCGTGCACCTACGTA
The DNA here is from genome assembly GCA_964552485.1 of uncultured Dehalococcoidales bacterium. Classification (GTDB taxonomy): domain Bacteria; phylum Chloroflexota; class Dehalococcoidia; order GIF9; family AB-539-J10; genus SKVJ01. Next base: position 8,330 of record CAZKHH010000082.1, read on the forward strand.
CGCCAACCTCCAGGCTGTAGAGACAATCCTTGCGGGCGGTCAGATCGCGGATGTACCAATAGCATTTGCATCGATAGACCCCTGCATGTCCTGTGCAAACCGCGCTGTGGTCGTCGATCGTGCGTCGGGAACGTGTTCCATGTTCGACAGCGACAAACTGCACGAGCTGTCAGTTGATAAGACAAGGAGGCTGCACGCTGAGTTTTCTCGGAAGTAATCCGCCAGGACTG
>CAZKHH010000083.1:0-8483 GCA_964552485.1 uncultured Dehalococcoidales bacterium
GTCGCGCTGCTCATTGTTGGCATTGCAAGCGGATATCCACTGGGTCTTGCCCTTGGCGGAGTGGCTGTTGTATCCGGCCTTCTTTTCTTCGAACCGCCGCTCACCATCTTCTCTCTTTTCTTCGATCGGCTCTTCGGAGTAACATCGAACTACACGTTCCTGGCGGTTCCTCTGTTTATCTTCATGGGTATCATGGTGGAACGGTCAGGGGTGTCCAAAGCCCTGTTCAGCACCCTGTACCTGTGGCTGGGCGGACTGCGGGGCGGCCTTGCAGTAGCCACAATCTGGTTCGGCACCGTCCTCGCTGCAACGGTAGGAGTAATTGCCGCATCGATCACGATGCTCGGCCTCATTGCACTTCCCGCGCTGCTTGAGCGCGGATACTCGAAGGAAATGGCCACCGGCGCCTGCTGTGCAGGCGGCTCACTGGGTATCCTGATTCCACCGAGCATCATGCTCATTTTCTACGGCCCGATGGCGACGATATCCGTGGGACAGCTATTCATGGCAGCCTTCCCCGCGGGGCTGACGCTCTCCGTCATGTATACAGCTTACATCCTTGTGAGGTCTGTACTCCGGCCCCAAGAGGCACCTGTTCTTCCTCCGGAGGAGCGCAATGTCCCCATGGCGGAGAAGCTGCGGCTTCTATTCACGTCTCTCTTACCACCGGTGGTACTCGTCCTCGCGGTGCTGGGAAGCATTTTCTTCGGCATTGCGGCTCCAACGGAGGCAGCCGCAGTCGGGGCACTCGCAGCAACGATAATGGCCGCTGCGTACCGGAAGCTCAGCTTCCAGGTGATCAAGGAGACATGCTTCGCAACCGCCGGTACCTTCAGCATGGTCTTCATCGTGGTGGTCGGAGCAACGTTCTTTACGAGCATATTCCTTGGCCTGGGTTGCGGCGACGTGGTCAATTCCTTCGTCCTTGCGGCTCCGGGCGGAAGATGGGGCTCATTGCTGGTCGTCATGTTCATCGTGTTTATCATGGGCATGTTTATCGACTGGATTGGAATCGTGCTCATCATGGTCCCCATCGTGACCCCGATCGCAGGTGAACTCGGGTTCAACTACCTGTGGTTCTCGATGATGATAATCGTGAACCTGCAGATGTCATTCCTCAGCCCTCCGTTTGCATATGCCATCTTCTTCCTCAAGGCGATCACAAAGCCGGAATGGGGCATAGATACTAGCCACATCATTCGTGGCGTCCTCCCCTTCATCGCTATGATCATACTTACGCTTATCCTTATGATCATCTTCCCGCAAATCATTACATGGTTGCCGGAACAGATGATCCGCTGATTACACCGCTTGTTCGAAAGAGCGGCAGTGTGTACACACTGCCGCTCTTTACTTCGTACGATGCGGTTCCTGATTCTCCACAGTGCTGTTGCACTTCCCTGCAGGTACCACCACCGTGATATCATGGTTTCTTGTAGCTCATAGAGCCATATCAGCCTCTCCAGGAAGGTTATTCAATCTACGGGAGTGACCCGCACAATGAGTGAATCGAATCAATTGAAGGTGGCCATCGCACAGATGGCAAGCGGCGCGGACAAAGCGGACAACATACGACGCGCGGTAGACCTTACCGGCCGCGCCGCCGATGAAGGCGCCCGACTTGTTGCCTTGCCCGAGACGTTCGACTATCGGGGCGATAGTGACGACCTCAGGACCATTGCGGAACGCTTGCCCGGCACAGCACTCACGCCGTTACAGAGCCTGGCTGCCGAACGCGGGCTGTGGATACTTGCCGGGAGCGTCCACGAGCACAATCCGAAGGGAAAGCCGTTCAACACGTCGGTCCTCATAGGACCTGATGGCGACATGGTTGCCGCATACCGTAAGGTCCATCTGTTTGACATCACCATCGACGACCGATCTGTCACCGAGTCGACGAAATACACGGCCGGCTGCGAAGTTGTCCTGGCATATGCAGCCGGCGTACGTATGGGACTCAGCATCTGCTACGACATACGCTTCCCCGAACTGTATCGCGAGATGGCTGCCTCGGGCGTGGACCTCATATTCATCCCGTCGTCTTTCACCCGCATGACAGGAGAGGCTCACTGGGACGTGCTCGTGCGCGCGAGGGCCATTGAAAACCTGAGCTTCGTAATAGCGCCGGGACAGTCCGGGACCGGGTCCGGAGGGATTCAGACCTACGGACACAGCATGATAGTTGACCCCTGGGGACGGGTACTGGCACGCGCCTCCACTGAAGAAGACACTCTTATCTTCGCAGATCTCGATCTTGATGTCCTCGCCGAAGCAAGACAACAACTACCCGCGCTTCATAATCGAAAGCTGCCCTTCATTCGTTGAAATAGAATGAGACGGCGACTACAATAAGACGACCTGCGGCGTGCGGGATATCACGTCGCGCATTTCAAGCCCAGGAAGAGCACGCATGGACAATGACTCCCCTTCTTTTGAGGAAGCAGTAGCCCGAGCAGAACAGATGAGCCTTGCGGCCCGCCAGGCTGCAGAGCAGTCGCGCCAGGCGTCCGGGCAGGCCATGTCCAGGGTGGAGTCAATCGGGCGAGAGGCCCGTGAGTCCGCGGACGAGGCACGCAAGCTGGCGGAAGAGGCGGTACGGAAAGCGACTGAGGTCAGCCAGGCGTCGGAACGAGCCTCCAAGGAGACTCTCGAGCGGGCAGAACAGGCCATTGCCGCTGCCGAAACAGCCCTTAAGACTTCCACGGAGACCGCCACGCATCAGGCCCAATCATTCGAAGAGGCGATTGCGCGCCTGGAAGAGCTTGTGAACCAGGCAATCGCCACCGTCGAGGACACGGTATCATCGTCGCAGAAGTCCCTCTCGCGTGTCGAGAAGACGGCACAGACAGCGCAGCAGAAGGCCGACGAGGCCAAACGAACGGCACAGCAGGCCAGTACCAAGGCCGAGGAACAGGGTGAGCGCGCCGCCCGTGCAGGCGACGAATCAGTAAAGGCATCGCGCGAAGCACAGGCAACCGCCGAGCGCATATCCCGTGCTTCAGAGAAGGCCGCCCGCGACGCAGAGAAGGCCTCGCAGAAGGCCATCGCGCGGGCGGAACGCGTCTTCGAGGCCGCAAATGATTCTGCCGCCCTGTCTTCCGCAGCATTCGAGGAAGCGCGCGCACGGGCAGAGGAAGCCATTACAAACGCGAATACTTCGGCGGAACAATCAGAATACGCGTTCAATCTGGCGCTGCGCCGTGCCGAAGAAGCCGGCAAGCTGAGTCAACGCGAGGCAGAACGACAGATACGCGCATCGCAGGAGGCTGTGGCACGTATAGAGGCATCGGTAAAGGCCAGCCGCGAAGCAGTCGAATCCGCCGGTCGCGCTTCACAAGAAGCGACGGGAAAGGCGGAAGAGGCGGAACGTGCTGCACGCGAAGCGGTAAGGAAGAGCGAGGAGGTTAGCGCCTCTTCCACAAAGGTTGCGGAGGATGCACTGGCCGTTGCCCAGAGATCGGCGTCCCGCGCCGAGGAAATCTCCCGCGTGACCACTGAAGCTGCCGATGAAGCAAAACGCCTCGCAGCGGAGGCAATCAGACAGTCGGAGCAGACCAGCATCGAGGCCCGCAATGCGACTGAAGAGTCGAAGCGTATCATCCGCGAGGCGATGCAGGACTCAGTAGCCTCCGCAAAGGAAGCGGTCATCTCATCGTCCCGCGTGCTACAGGAGGCGCTTAAGAAGTCCGAAGAGACATCCAAAGCCGCACGCAAAGCAGCACGCGCATCGATGAAGGTATTCGAGGACGCTGCATCCAGTGCCGAGAAAGCAGGATACGAAGTCGAAGAGCAGCGCCAGCCACGGCGAACACAGGACGAGGCAATGGACAAATTCGAGCCGGAAGAACCGACCCCCTCCAAGGCACAACCGCGCGAACCGGCTCGAGATATCAATGCCCGACTTCAGTTTCTATCGCGAATGTACGCAAGCGAGCGGGAAAGACCGTTCGACAAGGATGAGGAGGAAGAATAGTCTTCGAGAGAGCGCTCGTGCAGCGACCACCAGAGGGCAATGGGGGGCGCTGAGTCATCAAGCGAGCAACACGGAAAGAAGGAGGGCACAATGGCCACCCCAGAAGGAGCAGCGGTGAAGCAGCAACAGCAACAGCAACAGCAAGAGAACGAGGCTCCGGTCGAGGAGACTGAGAAGCAGGCACCTGCCGAAAAACCTACTCTTGGTTTTCTCGATGAAACGCAACAACGCGCTGCGGCAGCATACGTGGCGTATGTCGAGGCCGAGAGACAACTCGAGCGCGCGTACAAGGAACAAGAGCAGAAGGCCGAGAAGGACTACAACGACGCGATAGAGCAGGCGCGCAGAACCTCACAGGACTCCATCGCTCAGGCGCGCAAGGCCCACGAGGCCGAACTCGCTCAGGCACGGAAGTCGATGGACGAGGCTCTCGCGAAAGCGCGCCAGGCATTTGAAGAGGCCACCGGCCAGGCACGGCAGTCCTATGAGACTACCGCGACACAGTCGAAAAAGGGCTTTGACGATGCGGTCGCACAGGCGTTGAAGGAGAGAGACGACGCCGAAAAGGCCGCCCGTAAGCAACACGGTGAAGCGATTGCCACGACCTGGGCCATCTTCACCAAGGCTCGACGATAGCCGCAGCCGGGTTTAGACGAGACAGAAAGAGAAAAGAGAGTCCCCCGCCTTCCACGGGCGGGGGACTCTTTCTTTGCCTCCGAGCATTGCCGCTAGAGCAACACGGGAATCTCGTCGAACGATTCCTCAAGACGACGCGTCTGATGCCCAAGACCCTTCTTGGCCTTCATGACGGATATCAGATCGATTGCCTTTGTGAAGTAGTCGGTAATCTTACGAACATTGCCAATCTCCGAGAGAACCAAAGTTACATCAACCTGCTTGCTCTCTCGCGGATAATCGCCACTGCGGATAAGCGCATTTGGAGCGAGATTCCTCAGATTGTCTCCGAGCTGTTTCATGACGTCCATGCTCATTTCCCTGGACGGAGCAGTCAGCAGGTACATTGCCCTGCCGGCGTCGGTCGGGTCAACGGTCATCGACAACTCGCTGATAGCCTGGTCCATCGCGTGCACCGCGCGGCTGGTGTCTGACATCTTCTCACGGAAGTCCTTCTTGGGACCGCAGAACGGAAGCCTTCGCTGCAGCCGGGACATCCCGCCGCCGATAACGGTCCAGCCGGTCAGTGTCTGGATTATGTCTCCAGCGTCGAGCGTCTTCGAGCCGACAAAACGCCTGTTGGTCTCCTCGCCGGCACACAGAACATTGTAGAAGGGCTCCACAACCCGCGCGTTGATGGTATTCAGATTATTTTCGGCTGGCGCATCCTTCTTGACGTAGCGCTGGTTGTCGATAAGGAACACAGCGTCTGCCACGAGGTATGTCGACTTAAGACACGTCGCAGTGTTGTAGATGGTCCGCGTCTCGGTTGTCTCCTCCTGCCTGAAGGGCAAGACAATCACATTGTAAACGGGCTTTCCGATGTAGCGTTCCTTCAGGTGCTTGGTAAGAACACCGATAGAGCCGGAACCGGTACCGCCGGCAGCACCGGCACACAGCAGAAACGCGTCGGTTTCGTAGAACCCTGGGGCTGTTCGAATGGCATCGATAACTTTGTCGACATCCTCGTTCGCTATTTCAGCTCCGAGTTCGCTGATCTTGCCCACGCCGTGGCCGTTTGTCCGCTGGGCGCCGATAAGTATCCGATGCTTATAATCCGGTTTAATCGTTCTGAGACCACTGAGGTCGGCCACGTCGGTGTTCACAGCAAACGCGCCGGCGAGTGTATCCATCCCCCGGAGCGCATGCCCTCTTCTGTTCAAACGAGCAAAGCGGTCCGCAATGCGGCCACCGCACTGTCCAAGTCCTATTACGAGCAGCTTCATGCGGCTATTCTAATTCCCCCCTTCACGATTGTCAACGTACGTAGCGGAATAGGCACATCGGTGCCCCTCGATCCACGGATGCTCCCGAAGAGAACACCCGTCGGTCACTTCTGCCATCACGCGTCGAAGACGTTTCCTATATAACGACGACACGCCCGTAGAGGTTGCGTCTCATTTCCGAAAATCCTTCGCGATAGAGCCTGACCGCTTCTGGAAGGGATTCCAACACGTCACGCGCAATTACGCCGTCCTGTCCTTTGTGCCCGGCGGCCAGATCACCTGCAAATCCGTGAATGAAAGCCCCTGTCTCCATCGCCTCACGTGGCGCCAAACCAAGGCCAAGGAGAGCTGCGATTGTGCCGGCGAGTACGTCACCGCATCCTGCAGTCGCCATGCCAGGGTTTCCCGTCAAATTGACCGAGACAACGCCATCAGGTCCGCAGACGAGAGTGCTCGAGCCTTTCAGCAATAGCGTTGCATTGAACTTGCGCGAGGCCTCACGTACAGCCTCGACACGGTGTGCCACGATCTGCTCAATCGACCATCCGAGCAACCTCGACATCTCTCCTGCATGCGGCGTAAGGAGGGTCGGAGCCTCCCGGCCTGTCAGCGCAGCCGGGTGATCTGCAATGGCAGTAAGCCCGTCCCCATCTATCAGCAAAGGAGCCTCCAGCACTGGCACAAGCGCACGCACGAGATCCTGCGTCTCCGGATTCAAAGAAAGCCCGGGGCCGATTACGACCACGTCTGCGGCGGCGCCTCGTTGCATCAGCTCGTCGAGATTCGAGGCAGCGATGGCACCGTCCCCCGTCTCGATCATGGGAACCAGTACCGCTTCACTCGCAGATGCTGCAAGCAGAGGCGCGATCGAGCGAGGAGTCGCTAATCGCGCGTATCCACCACCTGTCCGCAAGAACGAAAGGACAGCCAGTGCCGGGGCTCCAAGATACGTACCGGCTCCCGCAACAAACAATGCGTCACCGTAGTCGCTCTTATGGCTCTCGACAGGTCGACGAGGCAATTCCGTCAGCCTGTTGAGCACCGCCAGCCCATCACCCTCAAGTAGTGCCGGCGGGAAAGATATGCGGGAGAGGAACAGCTGACCACACATCTCACGTCCTGGAGGCAACAGGTTGCCCCATTTAGGGGACCCGAACGTGACGGTACAAGCAGCCCGGATGCCCACGCCATGGACCGCGCCCGTGTCTCCATCAACACCGCTCGGTATGTCAACGCTCACAACCGGCAGTCCGGATTGATTCACCTTCTGGATGACCTCAGCCTCAAGACCGGCGATTTCCCGCGTTATACCTGTACCAAACAGGGCATCGATTACCACGTCATGCTGGCGACCGAGATAGAGATCATCAACCGCGCGAAGCCGCTGTAAGGCAATTCCGGCCTTCATTGCGGCGTCAAGATTCATCTTCGCCACTCCGGATAGTGAGGATTCATCCGAGAGAAGGAATACCCTCACATCGGCGCCATTGGAATGAAGCAGGCGTGCAAGCACCAGCCCATCCCCACCATTATTGCCCCGCCCGCAGATGACCACGTACCGACGCCCACCCATGCCGTACTGTGATTTGACGACGTTGTACACGGCCTGTCCCGCGTTCTCCATGAGTATTGCCTCGGGCACTGCATATTCTTCGACGGCCCGCCGATCCAGCTCACGCATCTCCTGCACAGTGCATACTCTCATGGACTTTCTCCTTGTGCCCCTGCTGTCAGCCATCGTTCTACGGTATCGTCGAGAGACTCATACAAATAGAATTTGTGTTCATCTAATCGACGTGCAGAGGCATTCAATCTTCTCTGATAAGCATCGTTGCCACTATAGCCAGCTTCCTGCGCCGACGCAATGTTCATCACAGCAGTCGCTACAGCATAGGCAGAAATCACGCTACATCATTCGCCTGAACGTCAGCAGGCTTCAGTCGCATCGCGAGATAGATGAACGGCGTATCAAGCACAGCGACGATCCATTTGAGAACATACGTGGTCAGGAGAATCTCGAGCCAGATTTCGACGGAATAGAGCCCCCACAGCGCGATGAAACAAAACAGGACACTGTCAATCGCTTGAGAGACCATGGTGGAGGCACAATTGCGCAACCACAGATACCGGCCACCGGTCCTTTTCCTCCAGAAATGGAAGGCTGAGACATCGTGATGCTGCGATACCAGGTACGCAACGAGGCTGCCTGCCGCGATACGTGGCAGCACACCGAAGACTTGTTGGAGCGCGTCATGGGTCATGTCGGAAGTCGCGGGAATAAAGCTCAGACCAAAGGCCATCCAGAGCAGGACAAGCGCCATGGTAATGAAGCCAAACCACACACATCTGCGCGCCTCCCGCTTGCCATAGACCTCGCTCAGTATGTCGGTGGCGAAGAACACGCTCCCGTAGAGAGCATTACCCAGCGTCGCGGTGAAGCCGAAAAGAATCACAGTCTTGGTGACCTGGATATTCGCGACTATCACCGAGGCAACAACGAGGACGAATAGCCCCTGCTTACCGAAGTAGCGAAAGATGGCGACCGCGATAGCGAGGTCGACCAGCACAAACACGGGCCAGAGCAGGTTGTTATGCGTGAGGATTGTATC
>CAZKHH010000084.1:0-8344 GCA_964552485.1 uncultured Dehalococcoidales bacterium
GCATACACAAGACGTATCTCGCGCTTGTCCTGGGAAGAACGGACTCGTGCGGGATCATCGAGCAGCCGATCGGCCGCCACCCGGTCCATCGAAAACGCATGGCAATCGTCGAAGGCGGGCGGTATGCACACACTTCATATAGCGTGTGTGAGTACCCGGGAGGCTTCTCTCTCGTGGCCGCAAGCCCGACGACCGGCCGCACACACCAGCTCAGGGTGCATTTCGCCTCTATCGGCCATCCCGTTGCAGGCGACCCCACATACGGCGGACGGCCCGCAAGGCAGGCCTTGAAGGGAGTTCTCCATCGGCACTTCCTTCACGCCCACAGACTCGCTTTCAGTCCTCCGTGGGTTGATTCTCCTCTTGACCTCACATCGCCCCTGCCCGAAGACCTGAAGCGGACCCTGGACCACGTACGCGGCCCAGGTGCCTGACCTTGCCCCCCGCCAGCGCACAATGCTATAGTCGTTCATCGTCACTATGGAAAAGAATCGGTATATTGACGCGCTCGACCGCCTCTCGGATGATCAGAATCGTCGCGAAGGCAAGCTCCTCGCAGATCTGCTGGGTGAGAGCAACTTCGACGATCTGGCTGCCTACGAGGCCAATCTCGCAAACCAGCAGAGCAAGCTGCTTTTCTCTATCCAGGCCGAGATTGAGGACTCCGAGATCGCGCTGAAGCAGACCGAGGAGCTGGCCAAGAAGCTCAAGAAACACGTGGAGCGTCTCAAAGGGCTGCAGAAAGTCCTTTCCAAGTAAGACACACCACGGGCGACGCACGTGTGGCGCCCGGAATTGCAGGCTTCCGATACAGTATGGATAACGCAGCGCATCCGCAGGTAAGGGTGCGGTTCGCACCCAGTCCAACCGGCTTTCCTCACGTAGGCAACATACGCACCGCCCTGTTTAACTGGCTCTTCGCGCGCCACAACGACGGAGTATTCATCCTCCGCATTGAGGACACCGATGTCGCCCGGCGTGTCGAAGGCGCGGTGGAATCGATAATCGACGGGCTCGAATGGCTCGGCCTCGACTGGGACGAGGGTCCTCTGTTTCAATCAGAGCGGCTCGGCTCTTATCTCGCTGAAGCGGACCGCATGATTGCAACTGGCGATGCGTACCGCTGCTTCTGCACAGCCGAGCGACTCGAGCAGGTCCGGGCTGAACTGGCACAGAAGCGCCTTCCTCCACGATACGACCGCCATTGTCGCAATCTGCCCCCGGACGAAGTTGCGAAGCGTTGCGCCGCCGGCGAGCCGTCAGTGGTTCGTTTCAAGATGCCGCTGACGGGAGAAACGACGTTCACGGACCTCATCCGTGGTGACGTGACATTCAGCAACGATACACTGAACGATTATGTACTGCTCAAGTCGGATGGATATCCGACCTACCATCTTGCCAACGTGGTCGACGATCACTACATGGGTATCACGCATGTCCTTCGCGCCGACGAGTGGATATCGAGCACGCCGTTGCACGTGCTTCTGTACCAGGCTCTGGGCTGGGAGCCGGCTGCGTTCGCGCACCTGCCGATGATACTTGGACCGGACAAATCGAAGCTCTCCAAGAGGCACGGAGCGACGACCATCGGCGAGTACCGCGAGGCAGGCTATCTGCCGGAAGCGATGATGAACTTCCTCGCTCTCCTTGGGTGGTCGCTCGACGACAAGACCGACCTGCTCACCCGCGAGGAACTGGTAGCCAATTTCTCACTCGAACGGGTCAACAAGACCGCCGCCGTATTCAACAAGCCCAAACTCGAGTGGATGAACGGAGTGTACATACGGGAACTCAACCCGGAGGAATTCGCCGCACGCGCACTTCCCTATCTTGAGCGCGATCTGCCCGCCTCGGTCCGGAGACCACTCGATCCCCGCTACGTGACCCGGGTGGGGCAACTCGTACAGGAGCGCGTAAAGCTATTCAGTGAGATCGGAGAGCTGTGCGATTTCTTCTTCGTCGACCAGGTCGACTATCCTCCGGAATCGCTGCTCGTAAAGGGGCTGGACGCAGACACCGCCTCTACGGTCCTCTCCAGGGTACTAGCCGAACTCAGCGCACTGCAGGACTGGAGTGCCCTGTCACTCGAAGCGACATTGAGACCTTTGGGCGAAGAGATGGGCGTGTCCACACGACAGCTCTTCGGAATGCTCAGAGTTGCCGTTACGGGCAAGACAGCAACTCCGCCTCTTTTCGAGACAATGGATGTCTTGGGGCGGGACAGGTGCATGCCGCGCATACAGACCGCGCTGAACGTGTTGGGCGGCACCTCCGCCTGAGATACTGCCAACGAATAAACAGAGGAGGTTGGCTATGTCCGAGCTACGCATGGTCGTGTGCTGCAAACAGGTACTCGACCCGGAAGCACCACCAACGTCTTTCAAGATCGATCCCAAGACAATGCAGATGACTCTGCCCTCAGACATCAAACCCGTTATCGGTCAATATGACGAGTTTGCACTTGAGGCCGCGCTCCGCCTGAAGGACACGGTTGGAGGACACATCACGGTCATCAGCCTGGGTAACACTATCGTTCGTGATGTTATCAAGAAGAGCCTGGCAGTTGGCGGAGACGACCTCATACTGCTCGAGGATCCTGCATTCGAGGACAGCGACAGCTGGGCGACCGCCAACGCACTCGCCCGCGCCATCCAGAAGCTGGATGGATTCGATGCGATATTCTGCGGCCGTCAGTCGTCGGACTGGGACGCGGGCCAGGTCGCCTACGGACTCGCCGAGATACTGAATCTGCCAATCGTGCCCCTCGCCAAGAAAGTTGAATCCACGGACGGCAAATTGCGCATCGAGCAGGTCATCCAGGACGGCTACCAGGTCGTTGAAGTCCCCACGCCTGCAGTCGTGACGGTGACAAGCGAACTCGGCAATCTGCGCTATGCAGTGCTCAAGGGAATCATGGCTGCGGCCAAGAAGCAGCCACAGATCTGGAAGCCTGCCGATATCGGTCTCGATGAGACCGAGGTAGGTGCTGCCGGCCGACGCCTGGCACTCAACCGACTCTATCAACCGGTCAAAGAAGCCCACTGCGAGATAATCGAGGGAGAAACCGCAGCAGAGTCAGGAGAGAACCTGGCGACCCGGCTTCGACAGGCGAAGGTAATCTGACCGGCGGACTGCGCTCAACAGGAGGAAATGATGACGGATTCGAAGTGCGTGCTTGTATATGCTGAATGCACGGGCGATGGACTTACCGGGACGGCCACGGAACTCCTGGGCTCAGGACGCCAACTGGCGGGTGGTCTGGGCCAATCCCTTGCGTGCGTCCTGCCTCACGATGCCTCCGGCACAACCGCCACGCAAGCGATTACGCGTGGCGCCGATCGTGTATACGTGCTTGAACCGCCGATCGACGACGCAGAAGATGTCAACGCTCACCTCGAAGGAGCGCTGGCCGCGATCGAGGAGGGAAAGCCTTCAGTTGTGCTCATCGGTCACACTGCGCTCGGGCGTCAACTCGGACCACGCCTTGGGTTCCGGCTTGGCTCAGGTGTCGCCACCGACTGTATCGACATTCGTCTTGAAGAATCGGGCAGCATCGTCCTGACCAAGCCAGTTTATGGCGGAAACGCCCTTGCAGACTTCACAGCGACAACCGAGCCACAGATTGCCACGGTCAGGCCAAAGGCAATGTCGCCGGCGGACCCTGACCCGTCCCGCAAAGGTGATGTTGTCCCGCTGGCTTATGCTGCCGGCACTACTCCCATAGAGGTCATCGACAAGGTGCGGGAAGAAGTGGCAGGCGTGAAGCTTGAGGAGGCGCCGGTGGTTGTAAGTGGTGGCCGCGGCACAGGAGGACCCGAGCCGTTCGACACCGTGCTCAAGGAGCTTGCCGACGCCCTTCACGGGGCAGTTGGCGCCTCACGTCCACCCTGCGATACGGGCTGGGCGCCAGAGACAATGCACATCGGGCTCACGGGCAAGATAGTCGCGCCCGACATCTACATCGCCGTGGCGATATCAGGCGCGAGCCAGCACATGGCCGGCTGCTCGGGAGCGAAGACCATAATAGCCATCAATAAGGATGCCGAGGCCAACATATTCCGCGAAGCACAGTATGGCGTCGTTGGACGGTACCAGGATGTCCTGCCTGCCTTTACCTCAAAACTGCGACAGCTTCTCGCAGAATAGACTGTACGTTCAGTGAAATTGAAAGGCGCGCCGCGTGCACTTCGCGGCGCGCCTTCTTTCAGTTCTTCAGTTGCCTATTCGGACTTGCGAGAGTGTTCCGCAATAACCTTCTGGCTCATATGCTGCGGAACCTGCTCGTAGTGACTGAACGCCATCTCGAATTCACCCCGGCCCTGCAGCATCGACCGCAAGTCGATTGAGTACTTCAGAAGCTCCGAATACGGGGCCTGTGCCGTAATCACGTTGTAGTCACCTTCAGGATTCATTCCCAGCACCCGCCCGCGCTTGGTATTGAGGTCTCCAATCACGTCACCGGTCATGGCTTCCGGCACACGTATGGTGAGGTCCATGATCGGCTCAAGGAGGACCGGCTGCCCTTGCTGCATCCCCTTCTTGAAGGCCTGACCCGTGGCAACCTTGAACGCCATATCCGACGAATCCACCGGATGGAAGCTGCCGTCGATGAGGGTTACCTTGACGTCCACCACAGGGAAGCCGGCAAGCACGCCTTCGTGCTGCGCTTCGTTGACGCCCTTCTCGACCGACGGGATGTAGTTGGACGGTATCGTCCCACCAACAATTTTCGACTGAAACTCGAATCCCCCACTCTTCTCCAGTGGTTCCAACGCTAGAATAACATGACCATACTGACCGTGCCCGCCCGTCTGCTTTTTATGCTTGTGCTCGGCCTTCGTCGGGGCCGTGATAGTTTCCTTGTACGGCACGGCGGGCGGACTGAGCACAACCTTCACGCCGAACTTGCGGCTCATCTTGTCCTTCACTACTTCAAGGTGAGTGTCGCCCACCCCCGAGATGAGAGTCTCAGCGGTGTCGGCTTCGCGGCGCAACAAGAGAGAAGGGTCTTCTTCGATCATGCGCGGCAGCACGGTGCTCATCTTGTCGAGGTCGCCCTTCGTCTCAGGCTGGACGGCCATCGTGTAGGTGGGCTTGGGAAACCCGATGCCGGGAAGCGCCGTAGAATCCTTCGCTCCCAGCGTATCTCCCGTTGCTGTGACACCGAGCTTAGCGACCGCGCCGATGTCTCCGGTGCCAACCCTGGATGTCGAAATCTGCTGCTTGCCCAAGGGGAAGAAAAGCTGACCGATACGCTCATTCTCGCCCCGGTTCACGTTCCATACTTGCGAGTTGCTGGACATCTCGCCTGAGTACACCCGGATCAGACTTACTTTCCCCGTGAAGGGATCCGCAGTGGTCTTGAACACGAGCGCCTGAAGTCCACCTGAAGCAGACGGTTCAGGGTGCCCGCTCGGCACAGGGCGGTCCGCCGGAGAGGGAAGGTTCGAAATCACGAAGTCGAGGAAGGCAGCTACGCCGATGCCCTTTGTCGCCGCGGTCACCAGCACCGGCACAGCAATGCCTTGAGCCGTAGCTTGGCTCACTGCGTTCGAGAGCTCTTCCACAGAGAGCTCCCCGCCCTCAAGATACTTGTTCAGCAGGTCGTCATCGACTTCCACAACAGCTTCAATCAGTTTGTCGCGCTCCGCCTGAACCTCGGCCATCATCCCCGATGGTATCTCGGCTTCAGAATCGTCAACATAGGCCTTCATCGCTACCAGGTCAACCAGGCCGTTGAAATCCGCTGCAGTGCCGATGGGCAACTGAACGGCCACGCACCGACTGGAAATCTTCTCCTGCAGGTCGGCAACTATCTTGGGGAAATCCACATTCTCCCGGTCGAGCTTGTTCACGACAACGATGCCCGGGAGGTCCGTCCCACGGGAGTACTCCCATGTCTGCTCGGTTCCAACTTCGACAGAATTACTCCCACCAATCACGAGTACAACTCCATCAACGACGCGCAGCGCCGCCTTCACTTCGCCAACGAAGTCCGAATACCCGGGAGTGTCGAGCACATTGATCTTGCTGCCCTTCCATTCAACGGGCACCATGGCGAGATTGATGCTGACATGCCGTTCGACTTCGCTCGGGTCATAGTCCGAAACGCTGGTACCGTCGTCCACGCTGCCAAGCCGTTTCGTAACACCCGCCTTGAATGCCACCATCTCTGCCAGAGATGTCTTCCCGGAACCGAAGTGTCCGACGAGAGCAATGTTTCGGATGTGTTCTGGTGCGTACGAATCCACAGTGATACTCCTTCTACGTGCAGAAGTGGTCGGGGACGTGACGTTCTTTGATTATACGTGCACAGGGGCAAACCTCGCAAGAATTGAAGCGCGCCCGGTACGATGCTATACTGCCGGCGCTTGTGTCCCATGTCACTATCGACTGATGAAATCCGGCATATCGCGTGGCTCGCACGTCTTGCAGTCACGGAAGAGGAAATCGCACGTTTCCGCGCCGACCTGTCTGCGATTCTCGACCATTTCTCGGTGCTGCAGAATATCAACACAGACAACGTCCCCGCTGCTACACATGCAAGCCAACTGGAGAACGTGCTGCGTGAAGACATGGTACAGCCCTCGCTCGCTTCCGACTCGGTCCTGGCAAACGCCCCGAGGAAGCAGGATGATTTGTTCAGGGTACCACCAATAATCGAATAGCATGCGCGGCCGGCGGCCGCACGCGACATGATGAACGATTATCACAGGCTCACAATTCATGAGGCGATGGAGGCGCTCCGTTCGCGCACGCTGACGTCCCGTCAGCTTGTGGACAGCTGTCTTGCCCGTATCGAGCAGGTCGAACCCCGGCTACAGGCCCTTCTCACAGTATGCGCCGATGACGCCCGCATACAGGCCGAGGAGGCAGACAAGAGGCTCACGGGCAACGAGTGCCCACCACTGACCGGCATACCTTTCATCACCAAGGACCTCCTGTGTACGCAGGGCGTGCAGACCACCTGCGGCTCCCGCATGCTCGAGGGATTCGTCCCGCCATACGACGCAACCGTCGTTGCCCGACTCAAGGACGCGGGCGCCGTGCTGCTTGCCAAGGCAAATATGGACGAATTTGCGATGGGCTCGTCGACAGAGCATTCCGCCTATCACCCGACGCGCAATCCATGGGACCTTGAGAGGGTGCCGGGCGGCAGCAGCGGAGGCTCGGCCGCCTCAGTCGCGGCTAGTGAATCACTCTTCTCTCTTGGTTCCGACACCGGTGGCAGCATCAGGCAACCCGCCGGTTTCTGCGGGGTGGTGGGCATGAAGCCGACATACGGCCGTGTGAGCCGCTATGGCCTGGTCGCGTTCGCCAGTTCGCTTGACCAGATAGGCCCGTTCACGAAGGATGTCGAGGACTGTGCCCTCGTGATGACTGCCATTTCGGGGCAATGCTCCCGTGACTCTACATCTTCTCCCCGACCGGTGCCGGACTACGTGTCATCATTCACGGAAGACCTCCATGGGCTCAGGATCGGTGTACCACGCGAGTACTTCATCGAGGGCATGCAGGACGAGGTCCGGCAGACGATCGAAGCATCGATAGATGAGCTTGAGCACCTCGGCGCAACGATCGATCGGGATATCTCCCTGCCGTCCACCGCGTACGCCCTCGCGGCGTACTACATCATCGCGCCTTCCGAGGCATCGGCAAATCTGGCCCGCTACGACGGCGTAAAATACGGCTTGTCAGTGGATGCCCGGAGTTCGGAGCAATCCATTGCCGCTACGCGCCAGGCCGGCTTCGGCGACGAAGTGAAACGCCGCATCATGCTCGGAACATACGCCCTTTCAGCCGGCTACTACGACGCGTACTATCTGAAAGCTCAGAAGGTCCGACACCTCATTCGCGAGGAATTCAGGAAGGCATTTGAGCGGTGCGATGTCCTCGCGACACCAACATCGCCGTCGGTCGCCTTCCCACTCGGCGCCAAGTTGGACGACCCCATGCAGATGTACCTCAGCGACGTGTTCACAATTCCGGTGAACATCGCGGGTATCCCGGCCATGTCCGTACCCGCAGGATATGTGCATGGCCTTCCGGTTGGTCTCCACCTCATGGGCGACTGGTTTGACGAGGGCACACTTCTTCGCGTCGCCCACGCATATGAGCAGGCTACGAATTGGCGCGCGTGGCAACCGGCACTGTAGGTGTACGGCTCCTCTTCTCGACAGGTTGCCCTGTTATCATTGGCACGCAGATTCCCCGCCTTTCACCTCTCACATTCACAGGTTCTTCATAAACCCTTGACAGTCTGCTCACACGAGGACTATTCTCACACTACTTGACCGGAGAGGTCTGTCCTATTTCCTATCCTCTCGGGTCAAAATAGGAGCCA
>CAZKHH010000085.1:0-8224 GCA_964552485.1 uncultured Dehalococcoidales bacterium
ATGACAGATGAATTCCTGCTTGCCGATACCGACAAGCGCTCAGCGAATCTGGTCGTCACCGAGTAACGCTTCGTCCAAGCGCGGTATTTCGCACAATCTGCCTTCACGTATAGCGTCTGCAAGCTCATCGGCTGCCGCGCACACTCGATCCGAGATTTCCTCGCCCAGTCGCATCCTCTCAGGCTGCATGCCAACAAGTGTCACGTGACCGGCAAGCTCGCCAACGTAATCCATGAACATCGAAAGCGGCATACTGTGCGTGGACAGGCCAAGGGCACCGGCACGACTCTTCGGAACAATGCGGACACTACCCGGGGGGAGTCCCATATCCGCTGCATCTACGATGACGAGATGGCCGGGCCGGAGCCGCCGCACGACCGATGTGTAGTTCTCGGGCACCATGCCACAGTCAATGGCTTTGAGCGTCTCGACGGAGTATTCTGCAAGTCTTTCTACGACGTATGGTCCGACCGCGTCGTCGCCCTTGAGTACATTGCCGACGCCCAGGACGAGCGTCACAGAAGAGCATCCATCAGTCATCGCATATATGGTACCCGTGAACCCGTGCGAAGACCAATCCTCGCCTGAAACTGCCACGCAGGGCAATTGACAATGGACTGTCAGCTTGCGACAATTGCAGAATAAACATTCGTGCGCATTCGCAATCCCCGACCGTTCATCATCGTGTGAAACCAGTCCACGCATCCATGTACCTGATACAGGTATGCGGGTCCGTATGGCGATCAATTATTCAGGAGGATAATCAATAATGATGCGAGATCAGGTTGAAGCCGCTCTCGGCGAGATCAGACCAGCGCTCCAGGCAGACGGCGGCGACGTCGAACTAGTCGATGTCCAGGACGGCACGGTAAAGGTCAGATTGACCGGCGCCTGCGGCACATGTCCTATGGCCACAATGACGCTGCGCTTTGGCGTTGAGAAGGTGCTGAAGGAGCGAGTGCCGGAAGTCAAGGAGGTAGTCACAGTCTAGGTATGGACAGGCAGAATCGCATTGTTGTGGTTGGCGGAATGGCCTGCGGCCCGAAGTCTGCAGCGCGTGCCCGCCGTTGCAACCCCCACGCCGAGATAACCCTCGTTGAACAAGGCCAGACTGTTTCTGAGGGCTCGTGCGGCCTGCCCTACTACGTCGGTGGCACCATCAAGAAAGAAAGCGCGCTCCTGATCCGCGGTCCCCAGTACTTCAAGGAAGTAATGGATATCGATGTCCGGCTCGGCACCCGCGCCTTATCCATCGATCGTTCAGCGCACGAGCTTGAAGTGGAGGACGTTAAGACAGGCGCGACCTCGAGGCTCCCGTATGACAAACTGGTTGTCGCAACAGGCGCAGCTCCATTTGTGCCTTCGGCACTTAACGGCAAAGACCTCAAAGGCGTGTTCACATTGACGAAGATTGCCGATGCGAACGCAATTCTCGAAGAGATGCACTCTGTTGCTCCACAGCATGCGGTGGTGGTTGGGGCAGGATTGATTGGACTTGAGACAGTAGAAGCACTTCGCGAACGCGGCCTGCAGGTCACCATCGTCGAGGCCCTCGACCGGGTTTTGCCGGCCCTCCTCGACCCCGAGATGGCCGCGCATGTTGAGAGAGAACTCACCGAACGCGGAATCGATGTCAAGCTCGGGCAGAGGATTATCTCTCTCGAAGGCGATGCATCGGGGCATGTGCGCAAGGCTATTACCGAAAAGGGTGAACTCACGGCCGACCTTGTCGTACTCGCCCTCGGTGCCCGACCCAACGTCGACCTCGCCAGAAAGGCCGGTCTCGATATCGGCAGCACCGGCGGAATAGCAGTAAACGAGCTCTTGCAGACGAGCGACCCGGATATCTACGCCGGGGGTGACTGCGTTGAGAACATACACCGCCTGACTGGCAACAAGATGCTGGCGCCGATGGGCTCCACGGCAAACAAACACGGCCGAATCATCGGCACAAATACTACCGGCGGCTGCGATACGTTCCCGGGAGTTCTTGGCACAGCAGTCGTGAAAGTGTTTGATCTGAATGTAGGAAGGGTCGGGATCTGCGAATGTGACCCTCTGGCCACCGAGTACGCTCCGGTTACTTCGCTCGCTCCTGGTTTCGAATACGCGAGCTACTACCCCGGAGCGCAGATGATAACCGTCAAACTGGTTGCCGACAGAGCCACCGGCAGAATCCTTGGTGGACAGGCTGTTGGCCGCGGAGAAGTCGCCAAGCGCATCGACGTACTCGTTACACTCATGTCGATGTGTGGTACCGTGGAAGACCTAGCCAACCTCGACCTTGCGTATTCACCACCCTATAACGGCGCCATGGACGTGCTGCACAATGCAGCAAATGTCATCCGCAATAAGCTCGCAGGCACGGCCAAGGGCGTAAGTCCTGTAGAAGTCAACGAACTGATTCGCGGAGGCGATGAATTCGTCCTTCTCGACGTGCGTTCGCACTCGGAGTGGCAGGACGCGCACATCGAGGCCAATCAATGCCGGCTTCTTCCATTGAACAAACTGCGGGAAGAAGTGGAATCGCTGCCCAGAGATGCCGCGATCGTCACCATGTGCAGGACGAGCATCCGCGCCTACCAGGCACAGCGGATACTGGAGGGCTCGGGCTTCTCCAACGTGTCTTTCCTCGACGGCAGCATCACCGCCTGGCCATATGCCATAGCGTGTAACGGCGGATAGCTCACATGCGCGGTAATAAAATAACCGGAAGCGGCGACCCCGTGGGAGGGTCGCCGCTCCGCTTTCAGTCAGTAGAGGCCTGATGGATGAGTCCTATTCAGACTTGTCAGAAGGAAACGCACATGTGCACGTCTCGACTTTCATGACGATGGTCTTCTCCGCAAAGTGACCGTCGTCATCCCGGGCTACCACTGTTATCTTGTATTCCCCCCGTTCCATCGGGGCCGTCCAGGTAATCTCACCAGGACCAGTGTCGAAAGTGAACCGCTCTCCGCCCACAGGGAACACGGTCACCGGCCCGCCGTCGCTCCACTCGTACGACGCGATTCGTTCGGGCCTGTTGACCATGCACTCGATGGTGCACGTCTTGCCTTTCAAGATCTTGAAGCTGTCGTTATAGTGTTTCAGGTAGCGTGATTCATCAACGGCGGTCACTACCATATCGCTTACCACCAGCGGTTCCAGCTCGGCCACCCTCACCTGGGTTGAGGCGGTGCGCTCGCCGCCATAGTCATCACTGACCGTTACCCCAATGGTACAGTTGCCCTCGAATCCGGGAGCCGTCCATACCGCCTCGCTGCCAGAAGACTCAACCGTTCCACAATCGGCCTCCCACGCATAAGTCAAAGAATCTCCGTCAGTGTCCTCGGCATCACAAATGATTACACAGGTGGTTCCGGGTTTGATCCAGACCTCCTCGGCGCTCACGCTGTTGATGACAGGGTAGTGGTTGTCTTTGACTCGTAACGTAAGGGTTTCCGAGGCAGGCGGCAGGCCCGAACCATCGCTGACTTCGACCGTGATTTTGAACAGCCCTTCGCTATCCGGCGCTGTCCAGGCTACCGTCCCTGCATATCCGTTGATGGTTCCACTATCGGCACTCCAGGTATACGTCAGTTCGTCCCCGTCTTCGTCTTCGGCGATGCACTCGATAAGGCAACTATCCAGGGGTGCAATAAGCTCCTGCCTGGCCTCGAGGCTCGTAATCACGGGCGGGTTTGGTGCGGCCGCAGCGATACACCCACCAGCGAAGAGACTTAACACCACGATGAGCGCAACACACGCACGGGCACGAGTCGAGTGCATTTCGGGACTCCTTGAACGTTCACTGCGGGTGACCGCGCATTCAATATCAGCCAAACAGACTGATTCCGCGTTGATACTAGAAACAGCTGGCGCACGTACTGACCTCAAATATCACGTCAGCCTCAGCGGCTGCGCCGCCGGGCGCTGTCACCTGCACAGACACAACCGCTCCAGGATCTGGACTATAGCGAACAGGATGGCCCGGGGGTTGCCACAGCACAGTGTCACCCTCGATTTCCACCAATTCGCCGATATTGCTAGTCCATTCGTACTCGAGGTCCACGGTGTTCCCGTCCACGACACAGGTTATCCTCACTTCCCGTCTGACAAACACAATCCAAGGAGCAGTGGCACCCAATGGAGGCGGCTTGAGCAGATTGTGCCCCACGGCTTCCACCTGCATCTCATCTATGTTCAACGAGCCGACAGGTTCATCATCCGCTTCCTCATCGGCGGGTTCCCTTACCACAAGGGTAACCGACCTGCTCGATTGGTTGCCGCTTGCGTCGGATACGACCACTTTCACCTTGTACTCGCCCTCTTCCTCCGGCGCGGTCCACGTAACGGTCGGTCCGTCTCCATCTATACTCCCTTCGGCAGCCAGCCATTCGTACGAGACCGTCTCGCCGCCAATGTCTGTCGCCGTACAGGTGATGTCACAAGACTCACCGGGATTGAGGCGGAAGCACCCGACATCCATCTTGCTGATGATGGGGGCGCCACCCATTCCACCATCGCCACCAACGGACTCTCGCAAGACAATCGCACGTTCTGCAGGTATACCAAGCCGGTTCTCAATCTCCAACCAGATATCCCGGTCGGCCCGGGAGAAGTCGTCCTGCAATTCAGCATGGAACTCTGTCGCTGCGGGCTGACCCTCCAGCGCGAGAATCGCAAACTCCAATCCGGCGCTGGTTACAGACGCCGCTTCAATGATAGCGTCGCGAAGCGGGCTGCCGTTGCTTTCCGGCCATTCCGAGACAGACCCGTTAGCCTGATTTACTGAGGCCAACATGTCGGCGAGCACAAGCCGATGGCTATCATGAGCGCTCTTCAAATCAGTCATTGCGCCCTGTACATCCCGGCCTTCGCTTCCTGCTTTTGCCATCCAAAGGATGCTGTTCCAGAAGTTATCCTGATAGTCCGTGCACTGGCCAGACGCGTGGAATTGACTGGTGCTGAAGAGGGAGTATATCGCCAGGAGATCCTCATTCGCGTACCGGAGTCTACGCTCTGCCTTGCTCACCGGATCGAACGTGAATGCGAGAGAGATCTCACGCATGACAGTCTTGACAGGATAGAAAGGAGAAGTAGGCAAAAGACCCGGGCTCTTCACGTTTCCGACAGTCATCGCCTCTGCAGGTTCCTCGATATCTGCTTCTATAGACGCAGTGACGTCCACTGAACTGGAGACCTGCTCGTCTGCTTCATGCGCGGGAGCTGCGACCACGGTTGTTACGGTGGCCACGAGCGCTACCACTCCGACAATGGCGACAAACACTCTCTTGCTCGACGTCAACAGATGCCACGCGCGCAGCACCCCGAAATAGATATCATCCATTTGTGGAATCTCCGCAGAGGACGGCCATCAATCCGCTTCTCCCGTCATCGCTGGCTGGAATCCTGAACCCCGGATGAACCGATTTTCTCATTTCTTATACAACGTGCATAGCCGCCTCGAGGATAAGGCAAAACAGTCCGGAGAGCCAGAATCGCTACCATTGTTCTCATGCCCTCACAGCGGTACCAGGCTCGCTTTGACGTCCAAGCCACCGTTCTGGTAGGCTTCGCCACACGGTTTGCCATATACTAATCGCGCTTGAGACCAGTGTCAAACCGTGTCCTTTCCTCTGTTGGCAGGTGTCAACAAGCACGTTAAACAGGATGGCAGCACAACCAGTCAAGCCAGCGATTACCAGGAAGGTGGGCAGAGTCACGTCCAGGTCCGGCCATTAGAACTTCATGAGCGCTTTCGGCAACTATCTTCGGGGAATCTGGAACGAGCCGTTCAAGCGGTACGTAAGCATCGCCCTTGCTGCAATTGCCGTCGTCATCCTTGTTGCAGGGTCGCCCTTCGCAGGCGCCACTCCTCAGCCGACCGCGCCACCTGAGACAGAAGGCTCAGTAGAAGTCCACTTCTTCTATAACCCCGGCTGTCCGCATTGCAAGGACCAGGAACCGTTCAACGAGGATATGGCGGCGAAGTATCAGGACGTGTACTTCGTATATCACGACGGTGCCGAACCCGAGAACTACGAGGTGATGCTGGACCTCATCCAAGGCACGAACGTCAGCAAAGACGAGCTGGACTTTCCCCTCACTATCGTCGGTAATCGTGCCTTTGTCGGATGGACAACGCGCGAAAAGAGCGGTCCGCCCATCGAGCAGGCGATTGTGGACTGCCTGGAAGGTGACTGCGGCGGTGATGAGGTCGTCGAAGAGGAGGACGTCCCTGAAGAGATAGAGGTGCCTGTATTCGGGACGATTCGAATAGCCGAATACTCCCTGCCCGCGCTTGCAGTCATCCTCGGCCTTGTAGACGGATTCAATCCATGCGCGATGTGGGTACTGGCGTACCTGATATCGATCCTCTTCGTGATGAACGACCGCCGCAAGGCATGGCTCATCGTTGGAGCGTTCGTGGCTGCCTCGTTCATCCTGAACTACCTCTTTATGACAGCGTGGCTCAACGCGTTCCTGCTGATTGGATACTCCCGTCCCTTGACAGTAGCAATTGGCGCCGTAGCCATGGGCGCCGGCATCTTCAACCTGTACGACTACATCAAATCCGGCGGACAGGTGGTCTGTGAGGTAGTCGATACGGAATCGCGCAAGAGCACGATGTCGCGCATCGAATCCATCGCAGCCTCTCCGATCACCTTAGGGGTTGTATTCTCCGTCCTGGTTCTCGCCTTCCTCGTCAACTCGTTCGAATTCGTATGCTCGGCTGCACTTCCCGCCATATTCACCGGCGTGCTGACTCTTGCCAATCTGAGCACTCTCCAGTACTACCTGTATATCTTCCTGTATGTGTTCTTCCTGATGCTCGATCACCTCGTGATCTTCAGTGCGGCAGCGTTGGCCATCAACACTTCGCTTGCAGACCGCTACATGAAGTACTGCCGGCCCATCGGTGGCGGGATTCTGCTTATCCTCGGCGTGATACTCCTGTTGGCTCCGCAGCTTCTTCGCTAGGTCATCGCCTTTCATCCTAGCCCAATAATGCCTTTGACCACGTACGAGGCCGGTGCTACACTTGCCTGTCTCATGAACCGTCTCGGCATCCTCTACCGCCCACACGTGGAGAGGGCATACCAGCTCGCCACCTCAGTCCAGCACATCGTTGAATCTGCCGGACTCCAGTCGTGGCTGTGCTCGGCCTGGGACGAGACTGAATCAGCGAAGCTGACACCGGGCAGCGACCTGCTGGTGAGCATCGGGGGCGATGGGACACTGCTGCACGCGGCGCGGGTATCTGCGCCGACGGGCATTCCGGTCCTCGGACTCAACCTGGGCAAGCTCGGCTTCATCACGGAGAGCGAAGAGAGCGCCGTTGATAGCACTATCACGTCGGTCCTGAACGGCGACGGGTGGCTCGAGGAACGGACAATGCTGTCTGCCTCCGTCGGCGGACATGAGTTCCTGGCACTCAACGATGCCGTGGTCCGCTGCACTGCTGTCCGGCTTGCCAACGTGACATTACACCTTGACGGGCACAGAGTTACAACGTACCGTGCCGACGGTGTCATAGTCGCCACAGCAACCGGCAGCACCGGCTATTCTCTGGCGGCAGGAGGCCCGATCCTGATGCCCGAATCCTGCACCATGGTCGTACAGCCGATATCGAGCCACCTCGGTCTCGACCGGGCACTGGTTGTGCCTGCGAAGACCCGAATCGAACTCGAAGTAGAATCAAGGGACGGAATCGTCTTGAGCCTTGACGGACAGATAGACCGCGCACTCTCCCCGGGAGAGACGGTAGCGGTCAGCTCAAGTCACCTTAAGGCGCGGTTCCTCAGACTTCAACCGCATACGTATTTCTACGACTCCATACGAAAGAAACTTGGAGGCAATGCCCCGTGATAATCACCAAGGCACGCATCGAAGACGTGCCGTCAATGCACAAGTTGATCAATGAATTCGCCAACCGCGGCGACATGCTGCCGCGGGCTTTGAGCCAGATCTACGAGAATCTGCGCGACTACTTCGTCGTTCGAGAGGGTGACGAAGTTGTGGGCTGTGGCTCTTTGCACGTTAACTGGCTCGACCTCGCCGAGATACGGTCCCTTGCAGTTAAGCAGAACAGGCAGACGCAAGGTATCGGCACCATGCTGGTCAACGCATGCCTCGAGGACGCAATGAACCTCGGGCTGCCTCGCGTCTTCTGTCTCACACGCCGTCCGGACTTCTTCAGGGCAAGAGGCTTCACGCTTACCGAACGGTCCCAGCTACC
>CAZKHH010000086.1:0-8219 GCA_964552485.1 uncultured Dehalococcoidales bacterium
TAGACCATCACTATGCCAAGTATTACTCCGGCCGTGACACCAGCAATAGCGACGTGAGGAGTCGTGAGGCGGTAGACGTCGGGGATAAGCTCATCCGAGATGATGTAGAGCATGGCGCCCGCGGCGAAGCCGAGCGAGCCGCCGAGCATGAAGGGCGAGAGCGTACCGAGCAGCGCGCCGACCATTGCTCCGACTCCCATCGGCAAGCCGGCCACCATGGTCGTGAGGACAATCCTGAGAGGACGTGACCCACCGGTCTTGAGCGGAATGCCTGCCGCAAGACCCTCCGGCAGGTTGTGGAGGGCGATGAGTATCGCCAAAGTGATACCCAGCGCCGGTGAGGCAACGAACCCGGCTCCTATTGCGAGGCCCTCGGGGAAGTTATGCAGCGCGACGCCAGT
The DNA here is from genome assembly GCA_964552485.1 of uncultured Dehalococcoidales bacterium. GTDB lineage: Bacteria > Chloroflexota > Dehalococcoidia > GIF9 > AB-539-J10 > SKVJ01. The sequence continues at coordinate 402 of CAZKHH010000086.1, forward strand.
GGCAATCAGTACGCCTTTCTTCAGATATCGTTCACGGTGATGGTGGTCTTCTGTGGACACGAAGTGGTGATGTGCGAAATGCTCATCGAGGAACAGAAGAGCCAGCACACCGAGAACCAGTCCCAGGACCGGATAGACGAACCCGGTCTCGAGGCCTTCCGGAACAAGCTCCACAAAGACCACAACAAGCATCACGCCACCCGCGAAACCGAGCATCATACCGAGCGTTCTTGCAGAGGGTCGTCGAAAGAACAGGGAAAGCGCACCACCAAGTCCCGTCCCCACGGCACCGGTCCCAAAACCTATGAGAGTTATCTCCAGCCATTCCATCGTCCTGCAAGGCTATCACATCTTCGGAATCTTTGAGGCTGACGAGGGCGCTCCTATCCGCGCGGAGCGCACGCCCTCTGGCATGGCGTATGGCAGCAGCCAGAACGTCCGCCGAAAGAACCGACAAGGGCGGACAATTTCGGGCTGATGACCCTGAAATGGTATCCTCGGTCCATAATGGTCTCGGCACCCGTTCGACCCCTCGTGTGAGGAACGAGGCCACAACCTCCGTTGCAAAAGGACACGGCACAACGGAGATGGAACCAGCAGCCCGAGAGTGGTCCACAGGAGGATTGGGGGGGCGAACATGGGCTATGCACCGATCAGTGACTACGGCGTCATCGGAAACATGACGTCGGCGGCCCTGGTAGCCAAAGACGGCTCCATCGACTGGTGCTGTCTGCCACGCTTCAATTCCGCGAGCGTCTTTGCCCGCATCCTTGACGACGACAAAGGCGGTTGCTTCAGCATCAGGCCGGCCACCCCCTTTCAACCACACCAGGAGTACGTCCCCGATACGAACGTCCTTTCTACAACGTTCGAGACTGAAACGGGGGTCGTCGTAGTCACCGACTTCATGCCCTGTTATCACTCCGCGCTGGAGGATCCTGTCTCGGCCCGGCAGATACACCGGCTTGTCCGCTGTCACAAGGGCAGCGTACAGATGGAGGTCGTCTTCCAGCCGAGGATGGACTACGCGCGCGGCACAACCCTTCTGCACGTATCACGGCACGGCGTCTCCGCTGCACATGGCCAAGAGCGAATCGCACTCTCGGCCGGTCGGCCGTTCGAGATGAAAGGAGCCACGGCGACATCCCGCTTCACGCTTGAACAGGGAGAGGAGACCGTCTACGTACTACGCTACAACAGCGATTCTCCTGCTGCGCCTGCAACCCATAGGAGCCAGGGCCGCCTGGAGAAGACAATCGCCTTCTGGAAAGAGCTGGCACGCGACTGCGCCTGCGACGGACCGTGGAAAGACGCGATCGTGCGCTCGTACCTTGCGCTGCATCTACTGGTCTACTGGCCTACGGGTTCGATTATCGCGGCAGCGACTACGTCACTGCCGGAGGAAATCGGCGGAGAGAGGAACTGGGACTACCGCTTCAACTGGCTGCGAGACGCATCTCTCACCCTTGATGCGTTCAGTCGCCTGGGACATAAGGAAGAGGCCGTCCGGTACATGAAGTGGCTGCTGGATGTGTGTGCGGAGAGCGGGCCGGCGGGTCAGATGCTGTACGGCATAGAGCCTTCAGACAACCTCGATGAAGAGACGCTCGATTATCTCGAAGGTTATCGCAGTTCCCGCCCTGTGCGCATCGGCAACGCGGCCTATACGCAGAGGCAGCTCGATGTGTTCGGCCACGTCCTCGAAGCCGCTCAGAACTACGCGCAGATCGGGGGGTACATCTCTGCTGACACGTGGGCCGTGCTGAAGGACTATGTGAACGGAGCCGTTCGTCTCTGGCGAGAGCCGGATAGCGGAATCTGGGAGATGAGGGGCACGCCAGCCCACTTCGTGCATTCCAAGATGATGTGCTGGGTCGCAGTCGACCGCGGTATCCGTCTTGCGCAGAACCTCGACGTCGACACCTCCTATCTCGATGAGTGGAAGCATACGGCCGCCGAGATACGGGACGACATCATCACGCGTGGTTGGAACGAGGAGGCGCAGTCGTTCACGCAGCACTATGATACGACCGCCGTGGACGCGTCGCTCCTGCTTCTGCCGCTGTTCGGGCTTCTCCCGTTTACCGAACCCGGGATGCACGCTACATTCGAGCGCGTCGTCAGCGAACTCACCACCAACGGGCTGCTGAGGAGATATCGGACGGACATGGCCGATGACGGCGTGAAAGGCTCCGAGGGAATGCTGCTCTGGTGTTCGTTCTGGCAGATACGGTATCTCATACGACTGGGCCGTATCGAAGAAGCTCGCATTCTATATGAACGATTGCTAGGCTACCGCAATCACGTCGGTCTCTTCTCTGAGATGGTCGACCCGCAGAGCGGCGAGGGACTCGGCAACGTGCCGCAGGCGCTCAATCACCTCGAAGCAATCATCGCCGGACTGGAACTGGCACAGGCATCGCAAAAAGGGTAGAGGAGGTTGACAATGGGAACGACGTACGATATTGCGTACATAGGGATGGGCTCGGCAGGGCTCACCGGGGCGCCTTTCGCCTGCGACCTCGGGGCCAGTGTCGCCGTAATCGAGAAGGACCGTATCGGAGGCGATTGCACATGGACGGGATGCGTCCCAAGCAAGACGCTCATCAAGGCCGCCCGCCTGGCGCACCAGATGCGCAACGGCGGCAGATATGGTCTGCGGCCCCTTGAGCCGCAGATACGATACGAAGAACTATTGAACCACATCCGCGATGTCATCGACGACATATACCAGCCTACGTCGCCGGACTCACTGCGCGCCAAAGGGATGGACGTATTCACGGGAGAGCCGCATTTCATCGACGCTCACACGATTCGGGTGGGCGACACTACCATATCAGCCCGGAAAACAATCATCGGTACGGGCGCGCATCCGTTCGTCCCGCCGATACCAGGGCTAGGTGACGTTCCCTACCTCACGTACCTGAATCTCTGGGACGTGGAGGAACTGCCGGGCCGACTCTCCATCATCGGCGCCGGGCCCATCGGGCGCGAACTGGCACAGGCGTACGGCCGCCTTGGTTCCTCGGTTACGCTGCTGGAGGCCAACGACACAATCGTCGCTGACCCCGACGTTGCGAACGTCCTCATAGAGGTATTCCAACGTGAGGGGATAGACATCCGGACCGGCACAACTGTGGAACAGGTCTGGAAAGAGGGCAAGGAAATTAAGGTGAAGGCCGGCAATGACACCGTGACGTGCGACGCCCTCCTTGTTGCGACGGGTCGAAGGCCCACCGTCGAGGGCATGGATCTCGGCAGGGTGGGAATCGAGTACGACGAGGACGGCATACACGTCAACAACAACCTTCGAACCAGCATACCGGGCGTCTACGCGGCCGGCGACTGCACGGGCGGTCTTCAGTTCTCCCACTACGCCGGATGGCAGGGATTCATGGCGACCCGGGATGCCCTACTGCCAATTCCGACCAAAGGTGTGAGCGATATCGTGCCGTGGTGCATATTCACCGACCCCGAGCATGCACAGGTCGGGCTCACCGAGCCGCAGGCACGGGAGCGGTATGGCGATGACGTTCGCACCCATGTATGGCCGATGGACAAGGTCGACCGACCACGTACCGAAGCAGAGACCACCGGGTTCCTGAAGCTGATATACCGTAAGAACGGCACGATGCTCGGGGTCACAGTCCTCGCGGCAGAGGCGGGCGAAATGATAAACGAATGGGTGGTGGCGATGCGGGAGGGCTTCAAAATAGACCAGCTATCGAAGTCGATACACGCGTATCCAACGTATTCGCTGGTGACGCAGCAGGCCACCGCGGCGGTAAGCGTGGAGCGGGCGCTGAGCGGACTGTCCGGTCGACTGGTCCGGCGAATCGCGCGCACCTCGGGCCGGAAGGGAAGATAATGGCGACACAGCAGGAGAAAAAGACAAGGGGCCATGTTTTCCAGGGAATGACGCGCAGCCTGTGCCCGGAATGCCGTGAGGTCGTCGACGCCCAGGTGCTGATTCGCGATGGCAAGGTGTTCCTGCGCAAGCATTGCCCTGAGCATGGCTTTCGCGAGGCGCTGGTCTCTTCAGATGCCGACTGGTACTTGAAGTCGGCGCCGTACAACAAGCCGGGAGAAGTGCCGCTTTCCTATGCAACGGGGGTCAGCCAGGGCTGTCCGTACGACTGCGGGCTGTGCCCGGAGCACCAGCAGCACACGTGCCTGGGCCTGATAGAGATAACAACGCGATGCAACCTCACGTGCCCAACATGCTTCGCGAACGCGGGAGACGGGTATGACCTGACGCTTGACCAGGTGGAGGCAATGCTCGACCGGTTTGTCGAGGCCGAGGGCTCGCCGGAGGTCGTCCAGTTCAGTGGCGGGGAGCCGACCATCCATCCACAGATAGTCGAGATGGTCGCTGCGGCGAGGAAGCGTGGCATACGGCATATCATGATCAACACGAACGGAATCCGCCTGGCGAAGGAGCCGGAGTTTGCCCGCCATCTGGCGCAGTACAACCCGACCATCTACCTGCAATTCGATGGACTGACGGCAGAAACGAGCATAGCCCTCAGAGGGGCCGACCTTCGGGACATCAAGACACGGGCGCTGGACAACATCGCTGAGGCGGGGCTGTACGCAAACCTGGTTGCGACCGTCGTGAAAGACGTGAATCACACGGAAATCGGCGACATCATGCGCTTCGCGCTTGAGCATCCGGCGGTGCTCGGCATCTGCTACCAGCCGGTCGCCTTCTGCGGTCGCACCGGAGGACGTTCTGAGCCACTGGACCGGATCACACTGCCGGACGTCCTCCATCTGCTGGAGAGTCAGACCGACGGCCTCTTCAGGGCAGACGACTTCCGCCCGGTACCCTGTCCTCATCCGGACTGCTCAGCCTGCACTTACGCGTACGTGGATAACGGCGAGGTAACGCCGATCACGCGACTGATAGACGTCGATGACTACCTCGACTACGCGGTGAACCGCACAACCGTGGACCTGTCAGAGGAGCTTCGGCCCATCCTCGAAGCACTGGGCAGTATGTTGGCCACTACGGGGGGCGATGATGCGGCTGGCGCGGTGTCCTGCTGTTGCGGAATCGATCTCTCGAAACTCGACCTCGCAGCGCTCAATGAACGGTTCTTCATGGTACAGGTGCATGGCTTCATGGACGAGCACAGCTTCGACCTGAAGCGCTTGATGAAATGCTGTATTCACCAGCTTCTACCCGATGGGCGAGCAGTGCCGTTCTGCGCATACAACAACCTCGGCTACAGGGAACAGGTGAGGAAGGAACAGGAGGCACGGAGTGAACGGTAACGAATCCGAGCTCAAGGCATGCTGCGCGGACTTCTATCAGACGGATGTCGTGCGGCTGCTGATGGGCGACGTTCTGCACCCGGGAGGACTGGCCCTGACGGAACACCTGGGCGAGGTCCTGTCCCTGCGGCAGGACGAACACGTGCTCGACATCGCCTGCGGACCCGGCAGCTCGGCAGTCCGACTCGCCGAGCGGTTCGGGTGCAAGGTCACCGGGCTCGACTATTCCGAGGACAATCTTGCGAGAGCGCGGGCGCGCGTGGAGTCGAAGGACATGGCACAGCTCATCCGTTTCCAGCCGGGCGATGCGGAAGAACTGCCGTTTGAGGACAGTCAGTTCGATGCGGCGATATCGGAATGCAGTCTCTGCACCTTCCCGGACAAGGCGACCGCGACCCGGGAGATGGCACGGGTGCTGCGCGCGGGTGGACGCGCCGGCATCACCGACGTCACCGTGAACGGGGAGCTGCCCGGGGACGTCCAGTCTGCGCTGGCATGGGTCGCGTGCATCGCCGGCGCCGGGCCGGTATCACACTACGTGAACCTGCTGACAGCGGCAGGCTTCGGTGATTTCGTCACCGAGGACCGGAGCAAGGACGGGAAGGCGCTCATCGGCGACATGCGCAAGAGACTCACGGGCCTCGAACTCGCGGCGAAGATAGGCAAGGTCGAGACGGGCAGCATCGATTTCAAGGGTACCCGTGACGCGCTGAAGCGGGCGGAGCAGTTGATAGACGATGGCACGATCGGCTACGCCCTGATCGCTGCCACGAAGCGCTAGTGGCGCTTCCTATTCCGGGCCCGTGTCCGTCTGAACGATGCGGAAAGTCTGACCACGCCTGCGCGCCCAGGCGACAAGCGGGACGGAGAAGACGGTTGCAAGAACCGCAAACACCGCGCAGACCATGAAGACATCCTGGATGCCACGCGTCTCGGCCACCCAGCCGAGACCTGTCGCCGAAAAAGAGCCAACGACAAGCGAGCTGAAGAAATAGGCACCGAACATGCGTCCGCGCCAGACCACGGGCGTATAGTCGGCGATGAGCGCGTTGAACACTGGCTGAGTCATAAAATGGAAGAATGCGAACAGCGCGGCCGCACCGAGCAGCGCAATGTTACCCATCTGCCACACAGCCACCAGTGCAGGGATTGTGAATGCGGTCGACATCAGGACTATCCACTCACTCCGCCAGCGGTCGCAGAGCCATCCGCCGAGGAATTGGCCGCCTACCCCGAAAAGCAATGCGAAGGTCGTGAACGAGCCGCCGAGAAGAACCAGGTCGACAGCCATTCCTTCCATATGCACGTTGGCGCCAAGATGCGTAGGGAGAAAGGTCACGACCCCGCGATAGATGAGACCGTTGAGAACGCCCAGTGTCACGACTACTATGAGTGGGCCAAGGAATTCTCGCAGCGAGCCCGGGGCTGTTTCGAGATGCTTCGGGCCGCTGTCTGTTGCAACTACACGGCGGAAACGAAGAAAGAGTATGCCCAGCAGGATGCACGGGGCCGCCATGGCCGCGTAGGCGCCTCGCCAGCTTGCGGCTGCAGCTATCGCGCCCACAGCTATGGGGCCGATAGCCAGTCCAAGGTTTCCGCCCAAACCGATATACGCGAATCCAAGCCCGAGTTTCGTCGCAATCTTTGAAACAAACGCGTTAGCAACGGGGTGAAAGACACCAAGTGCAACACCCAGTACACAGAGGCCAAGACCGAGCGTGATGGTGCTGTGAGCGAGGCTCACGACAACGGCGGCCACGCCCATCACGATGGAACTGATTCCAAGCAGCCTCGGCGCGCTTATCCGGTCGGCGAGGACCCCCATGGGCAGTGCCGTGATGCCGTAAGCCAACCCGAAGACATTGGCAAGCACACCCAGCACGAATAGCGTGATGCCAAGCTCATTGCCAATCGAAATGAGAACAACGCCGTAGGCAAGCTCGAGCGTATGGACCAGTGCATGACAGACGGCAGCATATGTGATGCCCTTTCGTTCCACTGAGGTTTCTGCCATCGGTGTCAGTTCTGCCGGATTGCCGAAAAGGCGGTGTGCTCCGCACTAAGAGTCACTGGCAGCCGCAGCAGTCTACCATAGTCGGATTCACCGTGAAGGCAGGTGCTGCGACAAAAGACGCTGTAGCAGTGCTGTGTGACGAAACGCGGCGGACGGATGACTCAGTACGCCGCTGCCTCTCTCTGCTGCTCCCGCGCCTCCTGTTTCTTCCTGTAGAGGTCTCTCTCCCAACGTGCAAAGGCGCTCCCGATAGTGTCAATAAGCATCCCGCCCGTGCCAACGATGAACAGCCACATAGCCAGGTCCATAGCCGTATCCAGTTTCCACAGGACCATTCCCGCGAAGAAGCTGGCATTACCAAGAATACCGATGATGGTATGTACCCAGAAGTTTTCCTGGGCAAACGCCCTGACGGCCTTCCATTTGATATCCCACACATCGACCTCCCGTATTAATCAGTCCAGCATAGGCCACCTGCGAGGGCCACAACTGGTTATCTCTCCCAAAGCCGCGAATTATAGCAACGA
>CAZKHH010000087.1:0-8102 GCA_964552485.1 uncultured Dehalococcoidales bacterium
CTCCCGTATCGGGGCATTATACAACCCGCTTTCTGCGACAATACACGGATCCTATCCTTCCCGCCAGGGTTAAGATGTGTATGCTACACCCGTGGAACACGAACGCTCGTGATAGAATACGAACTTTCTCATGAGGACCAACTGACGCAGGAGGCATCTGATGTGGGTTAAGGAACCTTCGCGGATAAACGACCATATCGATTACCTTGGCACTTACGAACTATGCTTCTACCTCGTACGTGGCAAGATGGGGATGATAGTCGGTGGCGGCATGATTCATGCCGAGCCGGCGCTCGAGAAGCAATTCTCGGCGATAGATTTTGAGCCCGAAAGCGTACGGTACATCGTTGTTACGCATTCTCATTTCGACCACTGCGGTGCGTTGCCATATCTGCGGCAGCGCTTTCCTCTGGCGAAAGTGGTGGGAACGAAAGCCGCCGCCCACGTGTTCGCCAAAGAGAAAGTTGTTGCGTACAACGCGAAGATGAATGATGAAGCGGCAGATCAGCTGGGTTTTGCCGGTTCATGTCTTCGAGTGCAGGACTGTCCGGAGTCTCTCTCGATCGACATGGTTGTCAGTGACGGTGACTCTATTGACCTTGGCGACGGCTTGACTGCACGGTTTTTCGAAGTGCCCGGTCATAGCAGGTGCTGCCTCGCGACCTATGTGCCTGAACTGAGAGCGCTGTTCCCGACCGATACGATGCCGCATCCTGTGGATTCCCCCGAGGACCTTTCCTTTCCCTCTGCCCAGTTTGATTTCGAGCAGTACGTCGCGTCGCTCAAGAGACTTAACACGTTGGATGTGGACATTCTCGGCCTGGATCATCACGGGGTGCTCATGCATGAACAGGCGCGGGACTATCTCCGGAACGCACTTCAACGCACCCTCGACTTCCAGAAGTTCGTGCTGGAGCGATACGCCGAGACAGGGGATCTGGAACGTGTATCGCATGAGGTGACGAAGATGGCTCACGAGAAGGTGCGACTTCCCTTCATCACCGAGGAACTGATGCTCATCATCACCAGGGCTATGATTAAGAGCATCGTTGGTGTGAAGTAGTTACTTCAGGGCAGGACAATACAATGCGGGGCCCCTCGAAGGGGCCCCGCATCCGTCTTCCGTAGTGGTTGCTTATCTGCTTCGCATTCGGCTGAAGCAGTCGCTGCAGTATACGGGTCGACCGTCGCGCGGCTCGAACGGCACTTCGCAATCGCGGCCACACTGAGCGCACGTGGCAGCGTACATCTGCCGGGGCTGATAGCCGTCGGCATCAGGTCGCTGGGCCCTGCGGCTACGGCGGCAGGTGGGGCAGCGCTTGGGCTCGTTGGTGTAGCCCTTGGAGTCGAAGAACTCCTGCTCTTCGACAGTGAAGACGAATTCGGCGCCGCAGTCAGCACATTGCAGCGTCTTGTCAACAAATGCCACTGGATGACCTCCTTTCCTCAGGATTTGGTCCTCGTTTCGGTCATCCAGTGCACCCAGGGTTTGCCAGACATAGACGGAAGACTCGATAACCTACACTTGGTAACCAACTGGCGCAAGTATAGAGAAAGGGCCCCCTGTTTTCAACACCTTTTCGGCGATATAGGCGGGATACCTGCAGAATTGAGGACCTGGAAAACGAAAAGGAGAAGGAGGATTTCTGCCTAAACGTGGAGTTCGATGACGTCGCGGTCCTGCAGCACGTGTGTCCGGCTTACAGTCTGGGCTTCGAATTTCCCCGAACCCCAGACGACCGCGTGCTTCAGACCTTTTCGAAGGTCCTTGTGTACTTCTTCGGCGGCGTCACCTGCGGTGCTTCCCGTTGGTAGAATCACCGGCTCGCTGAGTTCGATCTTCTCGCCCGGTGCTTTTGTGAAGACGCGTATGACGTCCAGTGCCTGGAACAACTCTCCGGGCAGCTTTGCAAGACCATCGCCCATTGAAGCTGAGATGGCCAGCACGCGCATTGCAGGCTCGTAGCAGTCCCGCAGGGCCCGCACGTTATCGGACGCACAGGGGAGGTCGACCTTGTTTGCGATGATCAGCATCCTCTTGCCGTAGACGCTGGCGGATTGGCCCTCCGGTGTGGGCCTTCCGATCGGGATAATGCGGCACTCCTGCAACTGTTCAAGCGTCCATTCAACTTCGCTTATCGGGTCAGCGGATGCATCGACCACCAGCGCCACTATGTCGGTCACCCTCAGGACGTTCTGCAGCAGCAGGCGTACATTCCGGTGGCCCATCGGCGGCGTATCCACAAGCTGTATCTGGATGTCCTCGTAAGGCATCATGCCTGGAAGCGGCGTCTGAGTCGTGTACGGATAGAGTGCCACCTCGGGCTCGGCTGCAGTCAGCATGGCCATAATCTGCGACTTGCCCGTATTGGCAGGACCCGTGAGGATTATCTGGCCGGCGCCCTCTTTCCTGATGTAGAAGCCGGTCCTGCGGGCAGTTGCCGTCTTTCGCTCGGCTTCCTGGGTGAGCTTTGCGATCTTGGACCTGAGGCTGGCGTGCAGCTTATCGGTCCCCTTGTGCCGCGGCATTACCGCGAGCATTTCATGGAGCGCAGCTATCTTGTCGTCAGGGTCTTTGGCCTCCCTGAAGCGCTTCTCTGCCTCGAAGTATTGCGGTGTCAGGTTCGCAGGCACTGATTATTTGACCTTTATCGTTATGAGTATGTCCCCTGGGCACTGATCGGTTACCGTGCACGCATTTGGCAATCTCACCACGCTTCCGTTGGAGACTCCCGGAGGTACCTTGACCTCAAGACGTCGACCGTTACGCGTGAGTCGCTTGGTGGTTCCTGTCTGCGCCTCTTCGGGCGTGACGCTCAGCTCATACCGGACAACCTGGCCCTGTTGCTGGGCGGCGCCGCCGAATAGGTCGGACACATTGAAGCCACGCGTGCTTCGCGTGCGTCCGGCCCGGCCTGCGTTGCCGAAGGAGAAGCGAAAACTCCTGCCGCGCATGTTTTCCCCGAAGATGTTGTCGAGGAAGTCGAACCCGAGTCCCAGTCCCCCGAAATCCCGTACGAGATCGTCAAAGCTTGCACGGGTTGCATTGCTGCCGAAGATGTCGCCTACGTCGCCGACGGTGCCGTACTGATCGTACTGTTTGCGTTTCTCCGGATCCCCGAGGACCCCGTATGCTTCGCTGATTTCCTTGAAGCGCTCCGTGGCTTCTTTCTCGTTGCCCGGGTTGCGGTCGGGGTGCCACTTCATCGCGAGCCGGCGGAATGCCTTCTTTATATCAGCATCGCTGGCACCGCGTTCAACGCCGAGTATACTGTAATAGTCCTTAGCCATATCGTCTGCTATTCTAGCATCGTAGGCGGGGTACTATCGAAGAAACCCGTACTGTGCACCCGCGGCGCCTGCTATAATCCGCTCGCATGTTCTCCTTCTGTGCCTCGCACCGCATAACGTCGCCTGGGAGATCTCTCGCATGAGCTTGAAGTTTGACCAGTTCACTGAGTTTACTCCCGGCACAGGTCTGCAGCTTCTTCGCAAAGGGCTTTCCAACTACGTGAGCGGGCGTCCGCTTATCGTGTCCTACGAAGTGACGCTGTCGTGCAACTGCAACTGCCGGCACTGCGACCTCGGAGGCCTCAGGCCGGAAGAGGACAGAATCGGGGCTGATCAGTATGCCGCTATCACCGCGGCACATCGCCCTCCCCTCGTTCAGATATCCGGAGGTGAGCCGCTTCTGCGGCCCGATATCGTCGACGTGGTGCGCGCGATGAAGAAGGCGAGCCCTCCCACGTACGTCATCGTCGTTACCAACGGGGTTCTGCTCGATCCTCATATCTACAGCGAGCTCAAGGACGCGGGGATGAACCAGATCTCAGTTTCGCTGGACTTTCCGGACGAGAGGCACGACGATTTCCGGCGCCATAAGGGGTTGTTTGCGCATCTGAGCGAGACATTGCCGCGCTTGGCTGCGATGGGACATGGTGACATAATAGTCAACACCGCCATCACCAGGGCGAACATGGGTGAGCTATTTGCCATCTCCGACCTTGTTGAGTCGTGGGGAGTGACCATTTCCTACAGCGCATATACGCAGCTCCGCACCGGTGACCCGCAATATGCAATCACTGAGGCCGGGGACCTCGAGGTTCTGCGGCAGACTATTGAAGAGCTGATTCGCCTCAGTCGTAGCAACCCGCACATTGCCAATCCGGAGACGGTGCTGCGGGATACGTATGCATACTTCGAGAACGGAGGCATGCCTCACTGCAGCGCGGGATTGCGGTTCTTCGTGGTCATGCCGGATGGCGCGTTCGTGCCCTGCTCACTGCACCGCCACAGATTCAGCAATCAGCGTGACATGGTTCGCGGTTTTACGCGTTCGAACACATGCGGCCAGTGCTATGTTGCGATTCGTTCCTATAGTGACAAGCCGCTCTGGAAGCTGGTTGTGAGGGATGTCCCGTCCCTGACGCGGCGGTTGTTCGACAGGTTCGTTCCCAGCAATGCGGCTGATTCCCGCCGGGACGAGCCTACGCCCACGGGATCAGGCTGACAAAAGAGTAGCCGACGCATGCCTCAATGAGGCATCGTATGAACCTGCCTCCCGCCGTTGCGAGCACGAACTTGCGCAGCGGGTATCTCGTTGAACCTGCGATGATCCCTATCAGGTCGTAAACAAGCATGGGAATCAGCGCAAAAAGAAAGATGGCCAGAACGCCGTAGCGGTCCATCCAGCCCTGTGCCTGCATGTAGCGCTTCTGGTACCCCTGCAGGAACAACTTTCCGCCTGCGTAGCCGGCGATGTACGCCGTCATCTCGCCGATGGTTGCTCCGATGGTAGCCGCGACTGCCACCCAGAATGGATTGAGCGCGATGCCGGCCGCGATGTTGGCCGCCTCGCCCGGGATCGGGAAAAGGACACTTGCGCACGTAATCAGGTTTATAATGGATACGCCGAGATAGCCGTGCTTGACGAACGCATCCGGAGGGAGGTAGGTCTGCCCGAGCCAGACGAGTCCGATGGAAAGCGCGAGGATACCGCCGAAAATGACGGCCTGTACGCTTCGTCGTGACAGGACATGGTCACGGAACCACAGCAGTGTCTGCTGGTACGACAAGGGATGGCAATTGTATCATCAATAGGTGCTGCGGGAACCTGCGCATCGGGAGGTCTCTGTCGATGAACTTCACCATAACGGTCTTGTACGACAATGAGAGCGTCGTGGAAGGACTCCGTCAGGACTGGGGCTTCGCAGCCCTGGTCGAGCCTGAAGCAGGCCCTCCTGTGCTTTTCGATACAGGAGCTGATGGCCGCACGCTTCTGCACAACGCGACGCGACTCGACGTCGATTTATCGGTTATAGAGGCAATCGTTATCTCGCACTGGCACTGGGATCACGCTGGTGGACTACCCTTCGTAGCGCGAGACGCGAAGGCTGTGCATCTGTATGCACCGGCAGTGGCCTCGGAGCATGTGCCGGAAGAACGACTTCATGTTGTAGGCGGGAGTCCGCTTGAAATCGTGCCCGGAGTCTACTCGACGGGTGTGCTTGACGGTATGGAGCAATCGCTTGTCCTCAAGGGCGACCGGGGCGGTTTCGTTATCATGGGTTGTGCCCACCCTGGCGTGAAGAGACTCCTGGCTGCCTCGGAGTCCGTGGCCATACCGTATGCGCTGCTTGGCGGCCTGCACGGGTTCTCGGATCTGCCGGCGCTGGAAGCGCTGGATATCGTCTATCCCGGTCATTGCACCCAGCGCAGGCAGGAGATCCTGGACAGATATCCCGGGAAGGCCCGACCGTGCGGCGTTGGACTGGTCGTCACCGTCTGACACGACTTGATGCCTGTGCTGCTCAGCGCACGGGCATGTCGAAGAGGATGCTCCCGAGTCGTACCATGTTGGCGCCTTCCTCGATGGCCACGCGGTATGAGGCGCTCATGCCCATCGAGAGGTAACGCATGGCTACACGGGGAATGGAGAGTGCTTCGAGCGACTCGAACAGCCGCCTGGTCTGTATGAACGCCGGTCGGTAGTCCTCAGGGTTGGATGAGAACGGGCCCATCGTCATGAGCCCCTCGACACTCAGATTCTTAAGTTCACTGACTGTCCTGACGACCTCCGGTACCTGCTCAGGCAGCAATCCACTTTTCTGAGGCTCACGTCCGCTGTTGACCTCGATAAGGATGGGCATCGGACGCTCCAGCGCGGAACTCCGTGCATTTACGCGCTCCGCGATTTCGAGCGAGCCGATACTCTGCATCATGTCGAAAAGGCGAACCATACCAGGGCGGATGTCATGAGCGCGCATACGGCCAATGAAATGGCACTCAACACCTGTGCCGACTTTGTCGCGTGCCCTGCGGGCGTCGCCGACATAGTTGGCGCCCAGCGTCTGGATGCCCGCGTCGACAGCTTCCTGTACCTGCCCTGCTGTGCGTCCCTTTATCGCTGCGATGATGCGGACTGTATCCGGGACCGAAGAGAGAACGTCTTCGACGTTGCGTGTGATATGAGACATGGCCCTTTCGCTATCCCCTGCCGGCACGCGCCGGTGCGCGCACACATGGTACTACAGCCGCACCTGTGATAGACACGACTGGTATAATGCGAAGCGGTCCGGAGGCCCCCTGTCAACGAGTGAACGTACAATCCGATAGGCAGACACTACTGGTTGTGATACCGGCTCTCAATGAGGTATCCACCATAGGAGCCGTGCTTGACGAGATTCCGTACAAGGAGCTGAATGAGCGTGGCTACGCGGTGAAGGCCGTCGTGATCGACAATGGCAGCACCGATGGCACGAGCGACATCGCACAGCATCGGGGCGCTCAGGTCATAGTCGAACCCCTGCGCGGTAAGGGCCACGCGGTCAGGCGGGCGTTCCGGGAAATGACCGCCGATTACCTCTTTCTTATCGACGGTGACGCAACCTATCCCGCAACACACATTCCGGAGATGCTCTCCCTTCTCGAAGACGGTACCGACGTTGTGCTCGGTTCCCGTCTTACAGGCACCCGGGCGCCGGGCTCCATAAGCCGTTTCAATGTGGTCGGGAACAGACTTCTTACCATCTTCGCCTGCGCCCTGTTTCGCACGCGGACGACTGACCTTTGTACGGGTCTCTGGGGTTTCCGTGGTTCCGTTCCGTCGAGGCTTGTGCTTACGGCGCGGGGATTCAATATCGAGGCTGAGATGTACGCCGAAGTCGTGCGCTGCGGGTACCGTTATGGCGAAGTTCCTATCCTCTACCGTCGGCGGCCGACTCCGACGAAGCTGCGCGCCATACGTGACGGATGGCGGATTGCCCGCATGTTGGTTAAGAAACGCTTTGAGCGACGCCGTGATCGCTGATGCGGTGAACTCGATTGAACGGCGATAGATGGAAGACACAAGTGACGTGCTGTGGCCCTCGCTTACGCTTGTAGTACCGTGCTACAGCACGGAACGCTATGAGGACCTGTTGCGGCTGGTTGCGAGCCTCGAAGCCCAGACGCAGCATATCGACCAGGTAATCTTCGTGGTTCAGCGGTCGGAGGTCTTGCGCGACCGCCTTCAGGCCTTCCTCAGTGTATCATCGTGTTCCCGCAGCGACGAGATAGTATTCATAGAGGATGCCCCGGGCGTCGCCCGTGCCCGGAACCGCGGGATCGATTGTGCCACGGGCGATATCATCGCCTTCACGGACGACGATGCCGTGCTTGCCACGGATTGGGCCGAGCAGACGAGGCGGGCGTACTGTGAGAACCCGCGGATGATAGGCCTCGCCGGCGCAATTCTCCCGATGTGGGACTCTCCCGCAATGGCATGGTTTCCGCGCGAGCTCTACTGGATGCTTTCCTGCACCTACTGGGAGACATCGGCCGCGATGCCTGTCAGAAACGGCTATGGCGTCAACATGTCATTCAGGAGAGACGCGCTTGCGGAAAGGCGATTTGATGAGTGTCTCGGCGTGGGCGCGTGGGCGACGGGTGCCTGGCGCGGTGTCGGCGGCGAGGAACCGGAATTGTGCGTCCGTCTCAAACGGGAGACCGGACGGGGAATACTCTACCTTCCCGATGTGCGTGCGTGGCACCGCGTTCGTCCGTATCGACTTTACGTCCGTACGATCGTGCGTCGGGCCTATTGGGAAGGGCGCTTCAAGGCC
>CAZKHH010000088.1:0-7837 GCA_964552485.1 uncultured Dehalococcoidales bacterium
CGACAACTCAGACCGCCATGCCAGTAGCCCGATTAACGGACCGTTCAAATCACGCGTCGCTGGACAAGTACAACGGATCGATCTCGGTGCCAAGCCCTTTCTCACACGCGACGCGATAGGCCTGCCACGCAGTAATGACATCCTGGATGGCAAGACCAGTGCTGTCAAACACGGTTATCTCATCGTCCGAGGTCCGCCCGGGCTTCAAGCCAGCAACCACTTCCCCGATGTCAGCATGTATCGCTGCCCGTGTCAGTGACCCATTCTGAACGGGAACATTTATCTCTCCGCTGTGGCTCGCCTGTTCCCAATCGTCCACCACAATCTTTGCACGCTTGAACAGGGCCGGATCCAATTCTTCTTTCCCCGGTGCGTCTGCACCTATCGCGCAGATATGCGTTCCTGCCCCGACCCAGCTGTCCTGAACAACGGGGGTGCTGCTCGGTGTTACCGTCACCACAACATCAGAGTTCCTCACAGCCTCTTCAGCCGTAGATACCGCCTCTGCCGAGGTGCCGTAGCGCTGCTCAATGGTGCGTGCGAGTTCCTGAGAATAAGAACCGGCGACGTCAAACACCTTCACTCCTTCGAGTTTGAGCACCTGGTGCATCGCTTCCACCTGGCGTAATGCCTGCCCACCAGCGCCAATTACTCCCAACCTGGAGGAGTCTTTCCTGGCAAGATACTTGACAGCGACGCCTGACGCAGCAGCCGTGCGCATCGTTGTTACTAGAGTTCCATCCATGATACATACGGGGGTGCCGGTCTCAGGGTCGAAAAGCAGGATGGTGGCAAGCACCGTAGGCAGTCCGTGTGCCGTGGGGTTATCCGGATGTACGTTCACCAGCTTGACGCCGGGTTCATTCAATGCCTCCAGGTATGCCGGCATTACACGCAAGTCACCATTGTGGCGCGAAAAGAAGACATAGCTTTTCGGGGGCATCTGAGCGCGACCATTTCCACGTTCATCGAAAGCCTGCTCCACCAGTCGCAGCACATCTCCCATCGTGAGTGTCTTCGACACCTCATCCATGCTCAGCAGCCGGATCTTTCTTTTCATCATTCCCCCCTTAGTCATTACTATTGGCTCGTGTTAGCTCGCACACGGGCATCATTTCGCCAGAAGCGCATCGGGAATCGAGCCTTCGGCCAGCATCGCATCAAGAGAGGTCGAGAATGCATCCACAGTCTTATCGATGTCCTCCCTTGTATGGGCCGACGACAGAACAAAGTACCCGCTGCCGATTGCAGTGAGCACGCTCACGCCACGATTCAGCAGGTGCAGCACCAGTCGGTCCAGCACTGGTCCATAGGTCGGATCTGTTATCTTGTTGATATCACGAGTGGGCGGCAGCGATACGTCGCCCGGCTCGACCTCGATGGGTCCAAAGTACGGATGGACAATCGTCCTGCCGTATAACCGCCCTTTGATTCCTCGCGCCTTCAAGGCTTCATTCCCTTGCTCGCGCAGGTAATTCCCCTGGGTCCTGGCAGCCGTCTGCGGCGCTCCATCCAAATAGAGCTTACACGCGGCAGCACCTGCCGCCGCAACGACAGCATTCGCATTCCATGTCCCGCTGTGCGAAATGCGTCTGTCCTTCGAAGTTCCAGGGCTCAACGCCTGCATGATGTCCGCCCGTCCCAGTACCGCTCCGACCGGGAGACCACCACCGACACATTTGCCCACGCTGGTCAGATCCGGTTGAACGCCCTTGAGCGATTGCCATCCTCCAGGTGCATCACGGAATCCGGTCACCACCTCATCGATAAGCCACACAGTACCTGTCTGCCTGGTCAGTTCGGGCAATGCATAGAGCAGATCATCCTCTATCGGCACCTGCCCTGCCATGTGAGCACCTCCACCCTCCGTCAGCAGGATTGCGTACTCGCGTGTGGCAAGGGCCTTCTCTGTCGCTTTCACGTCATTGAAGGGAATCACATCAACGTTATCGGCATACACGCCGGAGGCGTCTTTTCGCACGAGTTCCTCGCCCCATCCGTGAAAATTGTGCTCGAATCGCAGCACTTTCTTCCGCCCTGTAAAGACACGACTCAACCAGATCGCCATCATGTTGGCTTCCTGGCCACAAGTGCAGAATTCGACACGTTCGGCGACAGGCATCATCCGTTGAATCAGGCTCGCCCACTCAATCTCAAGCTCATGGTTATCCCCGTAGAGGAAGCCTCTCCTGACCTGTTCCTCAAGTGCACTCACAATCTCAGGATGGCTATGTCCCAAGATCAGGGCTCCGTGGCCCATCACGAAGTCGATATATTCGTTTCCATCGACATCCCACTTCCTCGATCCCTGTGCACGCGTGATGTACGGCCTGAACGGCTCCAACACGCGCGCGGAATGAGTCGCTCCATTCGCAGCGAACAGACACGCTGCCTGTTCGTGCAGTTGACGGGACTTTGGACGGCAATTGATGTATTCAGCAACAAGATCCTGTCCGGTCATCTTCGTATGGCACCTCCTCATTGCTCGGTCCTCCAGTCTACACCACAGGGTTCCACGAAATCATCATGTGTCCTTGCCACACTCTGGACTGTCTCTCTACACACGGGCTCAAGTGATACAAATGAAGTGGCACACATGTCGAGCGCACTCGCCCATGCGCAGCCCATGGCGTAGATTCGCCAAATCAGCCTCCGCTTCCCATAAGTTTCGGCATCAGTAGCCTTGGAAGAAACAGAGAAAGATCCGGCCAGAAAGTAGTCACGAGGACGACTGGCACCGCACCGAAAGCCATAAAGATCAGCGCCGGCTTGATCATTTCATCGATGGTTACGTTTCCTATTCGCCCTGCAAGATAAAGAATGGGAGCCATGGGCGGTGTGACATTACCCAACCCGAGATTGGTTCCAAGAATGGCCGCGAAGTGAACCGGGTGTACGCCAAGGTGTTGCATAAGAGGAAACAGCAGAGGGGCTGCGAGAAGAGTCCCGGTGAAGTCGTCCACAATCATCCCGAGAAAGATAAGGAATACATTCACCATGAGCAATGTCAGGTAGTAGTTCTCTGTCAACCCACTGACGAAGCGAATCATGTCCTGCGGAATGTTCTGCATGGTCATTATGCGACTGAGAATGAGCACGAAGATGACCATTAGAACGACCACGCCGGTGGTAACGGACTGCGTAACGAGCACTCTTCCGATCTGCTTGAATCTCAAGTCACGGTGAATGAAGAGACCGATAAATATCGCCACGATCAGCGCCACTGCGGCTGCCTCCGTAGGGGTGAAGATACCGCCATAGATACCGCCTAGCAGAATGATAGGCATCGACAACGCGAACGCTCCGCGACGTGTAGCCCTGGCAACTTGCCCGACCTGCGTCTTGATATTCACGGGTGGAGCCTTGTAGATGTTCTTGTTACCCCGGACCATGAAGTAGTTCACGGTACAGTAGATTATGATTGTGAGAATGCCTGGACCAACGCCCGCGAGGAAGCAAGCTGTCACCGAGGTCATGGTGATGAAGCCATACAGGATCATCGGAACGCTGGGAGGTATCAATTGTCCAAGGACAGAAGATACAGCAAGCAGACCTGTCGCATATCCCCTGGAATAGCCGCGCTTCTCCATCTCCGGAATAATCAGTCCGCCCAAGGCGGCGACCGCAGCCGAACAAGTCCCTGCTATGGCGCCGACGATTGCGCAACTTACTATGGCCACTGCTCCCAACCCACCCGTAATCCGCCCGACCAATGACTCTGCAACTTCTACAAGCCGGGTTGATATCCCGCCCACTGTCATGAATCCGCCAAGCATGATAAAGAAGGGAAGGGAAAGCAGTGTGAGAGACTTCATCTTGTGAAAGGCCACGGGCAACTGGGCTCCAGGATCGAATCCGTAGGTATAAATCAAGAATACACACGCGCCCATAAACGCAAACGGTGCCGGAATGCCGAGCACCAGAAGTCCGACGAGGATAACAATGGTTATGGCGAGGCCGAGGTATGGCAGCCCGAACAGTGCCGAATCCATGCTCACTCTCCTCCCTTCTTGAGTGGTGCCTTGTGCCAGAACAGCTGACGTGCAAGGTCGACTGTATCCGTGAGGAAATAAACACCTCCAAGGATGCCCGCTGACAGGAAGAAGGAGGAGCGGGCATATATCAGCGGATACCTGAGCGTAGCCGTCTTCGGACCAACTATAAGATCTTCCAGAAAGAAATTGAAGCCCCACGTCAGGAACAGCGCGGCCAGGCCTAACGTGATTACCGATGCTACGAACCGCCACTTGACACGCTGCCTTTCGTCCTTGACCGCGAGTTCCATTACTCCCACCCTGATGTGAGATCTGTCGTACGCGGCATAGGCGGCTCCTGTCATATACATCCAGAAAGCTGGAGTGATGGCCACTTCCTCGACCCATAGGAGAGGAAGCTGGAAGACGTAACGCAACCATACCTGCGCAAAGATCAGAAGAACCAGAGGCACAGCCGCGATTACCATCAAGATCCGCATGAACGACGGAAGCCGGTGAAACAGCAGACTGCTCAGGAAGGACGCCCTGTCATTCACTGTTTTCCTCCGTTTTCAGCCACTGAGGGAGCTTCCAAGACAGCTCCCTCAGTGGATTGTTTCGACACCTAGTCCTGCACAACTATGTCACGCGATCGATCCCGAGCTCATCGGTCACTTCGTCAACGAATTCGGCACTGATGAGAGGCACCAGTTCCGGCCACACGTCCTCGCGTACGGCTGCGGCCATGGTCTCCCATTCCTCATCGGTGGGGTACAGGATAGTCCAGCCGTAGTCCTCCAGCTGCTGGAGGTAGCTCGCGTCCATCTCCGCAACGTAATCGAGCTGGATCTGCTGCTGCTCCTGGACCGTATCAACGATGATCCTCTGGTCTGTCGGATGCAGGCTCTGCCAGGCGTCTTCATTGATTGACCACCAGTTTGGCTCGATATAGTCCTTGTAGTGAAGCCATACGCTGTTGACGTCCCGGAACATCCATGCCTGCATGGGGCCCCCACCCTGCTGGCCCTGCACGATGCCCGTCTGAATGGCAGAATAAACTTCACCAAACGGAATGGCCGCAACCAAATAGCCAAGTCGTTCGTAGGTGAGGCGGCATGCCGTGAGCGCCATGACCCTCGTCTTCACTCCTTTTGGCACGTCGGGGTCAAAAGGCGAATTGGGCACTTCGCTGAGGCTGACACCACCAACACCGGATGCGAAATACCCGAGAACCCGATAATTCAGCCCTTTAGTAACTTCATTCAGAAGCCTGTACACTACGCCGCCCTCACCGCAGAGCTGCGCTTGCTGCTCATAGTCGATATACAGAAAGGGCATGTAATAGCCTATAGCGATTCTCGGATCCCAGCTGTCATCCAGCGCCTCATTCATCATCTCGATGTCGCCCCGCTGGATCATCTCGTTTGTCAGGTCCCATGCGCCGAGCGCGGCGTCAGGATACACGGTGATGTCCACACGGCCATCAGTCCTGTCTCTGATCTTATCCGCCAGCACAATACATGCGTCGGCAAGGTCCGTCTCAGACCCGATAGCTGTGCTCATTCGCCATTGGTAGTTGTAGCTGGGCTCGCCTCCGGAATCAGCCCCATCGCCATCAGAGGGGGATGCGGGAGCGCAACTGCTGACAACCAGAGCCAGTATCAGTAGAAGAGCCCCAAATGTGGCCGTTGTATGTCTCGACATATCAAGCCTCCTTTCTCACTGTTACATGGTCAGTGAGTGCTCCAGGTGCTACAAAGGATGTTTCGGCAATTAGTTTCGCTCACATTTTCCCTCCTGCCCGGTCCCACGCCGGCCATTCTTTCAGCAAGAACTGCGATACGAGGTTCAACTGCATATCATAAGCGACCTCGAGATGAGCAGGTGGCGCCTCAGACGGGCACAATCCGGAAGCAGGAACACTCCACGCCAGCACTGGCGATACTCGCTGAACGTTAGTCGTGTTCGATATTCGTATGTGTGCCAGCTGGAGCGAAAGTACCAGCGCGTTATGCCGTTGTCAATACCTTGTTCTGTGGGTCACCGGGTGAAATACCGATACACGTTATTACCGGACTGTCGTGCCGGAACGCACAGCTGCAGACATGCGTTGAACTTACGAATCGACAGCGGACTGGTTCTATCGTCGACAGGGCGCTAGTACGAGAGGAAGGGCGGTCAGTCGCGCTCGTGAGACCTTCCAGGATTCGCGCTTCACCATCATAGGTTCAAGTAGAGCAACGGGCCCGGGGGAGGATAGCCCGGAGCACGCCTAACAACATAGGCCCTGTAGCACGACGCCATACCAGCCAGAGCACAACACCTCGTCACCGCCGCGGACAAATGCCACGAAGCGTCATACGTACAAGCGGGGCACACGTTTGCCAATTCCGGTTACGATTTCATAATTGATCGTACCAACGAGAGACGCGATCTCCTCAACCGGAAGGCCTTCGCCAAACAAGACGATGTCATCGCCGGGTTGGACATCAGGGATAGCAGTCACGTCAATCATACACATGTCCATCGCTACCCTACCCAGCAACGGCGCTCTAATGCCTCGCACAACAACCTCGCCTTTGTTTGAGAGCAAGCGGCGATAGCCATCAGCATATCCGACGGGTATCGTAGCAACAGTGGTCTTTCGATTGGTCACATAGGTGGCGCCATAGCCAATCGGAGTGCCTGCATCGACTGATTTGACCTGGCATGCCCGCGTCACAAACCTCATAGCCGGTCGAAGCAGCACACTGTGACTGACCTCGGCTGATGGATAAAGGCCGTAGGTCATTATCCCTGGCCGTACCATATCGAAATGAGCTTCAGGAATATCCAGCACTCCCGCACTGTTGGCCATATGCCTGAGCGAAACAGAGATTCCCGCGGCATGAAGTGCGTTGAGAACCCCCTGAAAACGCTCCAACTGTCCATACGAGAAGTCCTTGTCCAGTTCGTCTGCGCAAGAAAAGTGGCTATACACACCGCCGAGAATCAGATTCGGGCTGGACACCACCCTATGCGCAAACTCAACCACCTGATCGGGCGCAAGACCAATCCGGCCCATTCCCGTATCCACCTTGATGTGCACAGTGGTCTTGACGCCATGGTTTCGTGATTCCTGATCCAGGGCTTCGACCAGGTCAACGGAGCACACAGTCTGTGCAAGCCCCGCTGTCACACTCTTCCATGCCTCGGACGCTTGAATGAGACCGAACACGAGAATGGGGCAGGTTATCCCGCCAGCACGCAATTCCTGGCCTTCTTCGGGAATCGCTACGGCCAGGCAATCAGCTCCACTACTAAGTGCGGCCTGGCTCACAGGCAAGGCCCCATGACCGTAACCGTCGGCCTTCACAACGGCCATGATTCGTCTCCTTGGACCAACTCTTGCTCTGATTCCCGAGATGTTGTGCTTTATGGCGCTCAGATCGACAATTGCCCTTGTGGCTCGGTCGTTAGGACCCTTGCTCACGTGTTCCATGACAACCTTCCTCTCAGCACAAACGAGACCATCGTTCGATGAAACCGGCCCAATCCAGTCTACCAGCATCCTACTACAACAGCCATCATCGAGCCACGGCCCTCCATTCTCCAAACCAAGACACCCAACTCATTGAGCCGGGTCCTTGCCGATGGACGGTACGCAAACCGGTTTGTTCCACAATACAGCAGTCAAGAAGGGTCATTTCCGATGTGCAGCACCAACTAACTTGTAATCCAAACTTGACAGCATTGACCGGTGCGGCCAGTGCACAATGGTTTGACAACGTGGTCATCTGTATCGCACAAGGGCAGGAGCTAGATGAAATAGACCATCACTATGCCAAGTATTACTCCGGCCGTGACACCAGCAATAGCGACGT
>CAZKHH010000089.1:0-4047 GCA_964552485.1 uncultured Dehalococcoidales bacterium
GTGATACTCGCCGACAAGAGAGCGGCTGACGGAACGTACCAACGTGGCCACGCGAAGCGAATACGGGCCCGCACCGGCGGTCTTCAGAACAGCGGTGAGGCCGTCCTCGTTGCATTCCGAGAGGGCTTTGGGCGAGAGCATCCCGCGCCGCTCGAGTTCCCTGTAGGCCACGAAAGCAGCGGGTGCAGGTATCGGGGAGCCAATGAGCAGCGCGGCGGCGAACCACTTGAATGTCTCTTCCGATTCCATACCCGAGAGCTTGATTCCCAGCATTCGAGAATGTGAGCCACCAAGCCGGGTTACGAGGACGCTGCAGACAGGGCCCGTCTCCGGATAGGTCAACACTCGATACTCAGAGGTTCTGTTTCTCATCGCCGCCCTCCCACAAACCACCCACCGACGGACCAGGCTGCCGGGTGATCTCAAAGCGCTCCTCCTGCGTCGCACGGAGGCGAGCAGGTATCCGGGCAAAAGCCATCCCCAGGGCGTAAATGGAGACACCTGCCACAAGGGGCAACGGCATGGCAAGCCTGGGAAGCAAGACGATCGTAAGGAGAACGCACCCCACAAAAAGGGGGGTATACATCAGAGCTGCCTTTGCATAAATGAGTCCGGCGCTCAGGCCACCATTGTTGTACAGGAGAACCATGTTGGTGATGAACAAAACGGGTATGCTCGCAACCAGCGCAGCAACCATGCCATTACCATGAGCGCCGATGTAGGCAACAAGACTCACAACGGTACCGCCTATCAGGAAGTAGAGGACATACGGCCACATGACAGCAAACTCCTTTGTATCGAATCAAGCACAGTGTAGTCGGCACTCTGCTAGAATTGCCTTTGCACTGACTCTCGTGTTCACTGGAACTGCATTAGATTTCCATTAACGGCATGGAGGGCCCGAAGCACGAATGAGCACCCCCGAGCAACAGCCTGCCTGTGGAGTGGACGTCTCACCTGCAACTGAGGACGCCCAGTCGACCAGGGCTGACCGCAAGATCCCGGGTCCATCATGTGAGAGCGTCGTAGCTGCGAGCGCTGACGGCCTCCTTGGCGTAGATAGTCGCTTCCGCATCATTCTCTTCAACCCTGCGCTGGAGAGGCTCACAGGACACAGCGCGTCCGAGGTCCTTGGCAAGCCGTGCCGGGACGTGCTTCGACCGCTGGATAGCGAAGGGGAGCCGCTCTGCGAGCGTACATGCCCGGTAGTGCGGGGCCGCCGCGGCACCTTTGACGTAGAGGCCACGCTTGCTACACGCGAGGGCGGGAGCGTACCGGTAGACCTTCACTTCGCAGTTCAGACTTCCCGCCGCGACAGGCCGCGCCTCGCGGTCATCAATATCCGCGACGCAAGCCTGCTGCACCAGATAGACCATGTGCGTTCGGTCCTGGTGGCCTCGATCTCACACGAGCTGCAGACGCCCATATCCATCATCAAGGCGTATGCCAGCACCCTTGCAAGGCCCGACGCACACTGGAGCGAGGAGACGATCAGAGAGAAGCTCCAGGCGATAGAAGAAGAGAGCGACCGGTTGTCCGCATTGGTCGGGCGGCTTCTGTTCACATCGCGACTCGAGGCGGGCGCATTGCCGCTGAATTTGATGGTCGTGGACATACCGACCGAGGTGCAGCGCGTTGCTACCCGACTCGCCGAGCGCGATGACACGCATGAAGTGCTGACGAGCTTCCCGTCAGACTTCCCCAGCGTGATGGCCGACCCCGAGAAGCTCGACGAGGTACTCTCCAACCTCATCGAGAACGCTTTCAAGTTCTCTCCCAAGGGGGGAAGGGTGACAGTGGTTGGAGAGACCGCGGACGACGAGGTCCGGGTCACCATCGCCGACGAGGGCATCGGCCTTTCGGAACAGGACAGGGAGAGGGTCTTCGACCGTTTCTACCGGGTTTCCGACCAGGGTGCGGCGCCTACGCCGGGCACTGGCCTGGGTCTCTACATCTGTCAGAGCCTTGTCAGGGCACATGGGGGGCGCATCTGGGCCGAGGGCAGGCGTGGCAAGGGCTCGCAATTCACATTCACGCTGCCGAGGATGACGGAGGAGCAGTAGCGATGAACCAACCCGCAGACAGGTCACGGGGGAGCCTACGGACACCACGCGAGGCCAGGACAATCCTCGTCGTGGATGACGAGCAGCGCATTGCCGAGGCCGTTGCGATGAACCTTGAACTCGAGGGCTACCAGGTCATCACGGCGGGAGGAGGCCAGGAGGCAATCGAGAAGGTCACCCGTGAGATGCCGGACCTCGTGATACTCGACGTGATGATGCCGGATATGGATGGGTTCGAAACTTTGCAGCGCATCCGCGAGGTCTCAACGACACCGGTCATAATGCTTACGGTACGTGGGGACGAGAGCGACAGGGTCCGCGGTCTCGATCTCGGTGCGGACGACTACATGACGAAACCGTTCAGCCCGAAAGAGCTTGTGTCCCGCGTTCGGGCGGTGGTGCGGCGTACAGAGGCGCCGAGCCCCGTACCTAAGACCGAGATCAAGATAGACGAGAACCTGTCGATAGACTTCAATCGCCGCAAGGTAATCGTGCGAGGCAAGGAAGTACACCTGCGGCCGACCGAGTTCCGGCTGCTGTACCACCTGGTCAGCAACGCGGGCCAGGTATTGACCCACGAGACGCTGTTACGCCGGGTATGGGGGTACGAATACAGGGACGAGGACCAGTACCTCTGGCTATACATCACATACCTGAGGCGCAAGCTGGAAGAGGACCCGAAGCATCCGGTCTACATCATTGGCGAGCGCGGGATAGGATACCGGTTCGTGGATTTCGAGCGGAAGTGACATTCACCATGAATGCCAGCAGCGGGCCTGACAAGAGAGCTTCTGGCACGCACCGGTCTTATCCTTGTCGGCGAATGGGCAGGTGCGCAGCCAGAAGGCGCTTGAGCCTATGAACATCCGGCGGGTGCGTGAACTCCGCGCGACGCCTGAACCCGGAATCGCGAAGCTCTCCAAGCATGACGGCCACTACCTCATACCCTACGTACTCCGCCGCCACACGATCGGCCTCATACTCCGCAATCCAGCTCAAACCGGCAGCGGCTGTCAGCGGCACCATGCCACCAAGGAGGATTCGCAACGCAACCGGTCCCTCAAATGCCAGGCTGATGGCCATCCCTGCCAGAGCCGCGAGCATGGCGCCCAGCAGCAGCAACTCCCAGTGACGGCATTTAAGGTGTGCCAGTTCGTGTGCCATCACCGCATCAAGCGCCGCAGGACTCAAGCGCCGTGCAAGCATACCTCCCAGGCGAATACGGTTGCCTCGTCCCCGGAGCAGCGATGGCAGTGCACGCGCGCCGAGCCATTTCGGCGCAATCTCCACAGGACCGTCCGGGTCGAGCCTGACCTTCATGCGTTGCGCCAGGACAGGGAGTCCTTCCGGCAGATGGGCAACAGGCAACACAATAGTCTCACGCGTTTCGCCCCGGGAACCTGCGAGATGTAGCTTAATGATGTCCTGCCAGGTCATACGTCTCCCTAAGTATACACATCTTGTCGCGAACAGGGGTGGGCCACGAGTGGCCCACCCCTGCATCTGCTACGACACTGTCACATCGAGACCGAGCGTCTCATCTCTCAGTTCAGGGCTGTAGTAGGCATATGCCCGGGATGCTACCGCCTTGGCCTTGACAGGGTAGAGCGCCCTGGCCTCAAACTCGAGAGAGACGCTCTCGCCCTGGTGCAGGTTCTCGATGTAGAAGATGACTTTCCTGCCGGCGACCTCATACCTCTTGAGTCGCTTATCGCGCTCCACGGCCTTGTCCAGCGTCTCACTCACCGCAGCGAAGCCGGTCGGTATCGAGATGTCCATTACAATCATGCCGGCCTCCGAGGGTTGCGGCGGATTGAAGGTAAGCCGCGCCGAAACCGTGATGGTGTCATCAACCTCAACCTCGGTTGTATCGTAATCCACCTCGATGGCGAGTATCTCAGTCTCCACAGGTTCTACATCCGGCAGGTTGAAGCGGCGCACTACCTGGCCGACTGCCTTGCCATCACCGTCCACGGTGAGCTCG
>CAZKHH010000089.1:4147-7792 GCA_964552485.1 uncultured Dehalococcoidales bacterium
CGCGCTGCTTTGCTGCCGGCGCATCATCTCGCTCTCGCCGGTGTGCTCGAGCGGGTTGACCTGGCCGCCCCAGTAGAGACCCCTCTCGTCCTCTTCAGCCATGTCCATCAGTTTCTCGATGGCATCGTCGCTACTGGGGCTGTCCGCCAGCGCCAACGCGTAGCTGGTAAGCGCGACAGTATAAACATCGTCCATACCAGAGAGACGTCCTTCAAGGTAGTCGATGGCATCCGAGGAGGCGGAGTCCTCACCGGCCTCCATGAGCGCGACGGCAACATAGGCCGTGAGCGCATCCTTGCCCTGGAGTCCGCCAAGCATCTCCTGGTGATGGATGAATCCAACCTGGTCAAACGAACCATCGCGGTTCTGATGACTGACAATCCACTCCCCGGCTTCGCGGAGCACGGTCTCATCGATGTAAATGATGTCGTCCGCCTCGGAGAAGGACTTCAAGACGAAAGCGGTCAGCCACAGGCTGCCCTCGTCGTCGCTCTGACCGAACGCGGAGAAGCTGCCGTCGTTCCGGCGGTACGTCAGCTCACGCTGATAGCCGGTTATCATCAGCTTCTCAGCCTTGGCAAGGATCTCGGGTTTGAGCTGGCCACTCTCCTCGAGGTAGCGGGTTATGTAGACATTCGGCGCGAAGAGCATCATATTCTGCTCGCCACAGCCGAAGGGCATCTGAATAAGCTCCTCAAGGCCTTCCATCGTCTGAGTGAGGAAGCTGGACGTGAGCGTCAGGAAGGCACGACCGGAGCCCTCGACGGCCACTGGAGGAATCATGCTGTTGACTGAGTCCGTGTCGCCGTCGGAGAGTACCAGGTTGTCCACGGTCTCACGTGAGACACCTTCAGGTTCGATGATAATCGTCTTGCTCAACGCATCCGCGGCCCGCTGTCCCTGCGCCTTTACCTGGACAGCATTCGTGCCCAACGCGGTTGGACGGATGGTGAACTCGACCGAACCGAGATCGTTAGGCCCGACCTCGACCGTCTTGACACTCTCATCGAGGAGGTCGAACCAATCAGCTTCCTCAATCTCGACCCGGATGTCCTGGCTCGCATCGACATAGTTGTAGATGGACACGGAAACAGGGAACTCCTCTCCCCGAATCGCCGAGTACGGCAAATCAAGCGTGAGGAAGAAAGGCTGGAACGCCACCAGTTGGGCCTCGGCCATACCCAGGCCGAACTCGCGGGATATGCCCACTGCGCGCAACATCCACGTTGTAATGGTGTCCGGCACGGTTACATCGAGCGATGCGCGGCCGTTGGGACCGGTCTCAAGCTCCTCCCAGATCCACGTCTCGGGGAAGTACTGCCGCACGCGTTCGACCTCAACGAGGCCCTCGCCGTTGGCTTCAGGTCCCTGGGCAGCAGGGGGCAAGGCCCCCGCGTCTTCCATCGCCTCTTCAACCATGACACCATCGCCACCCATCCCTCGGAACAGGCCCTCCCAGAACCCCTTTCCATTCTCCGATTCATATTGCTTACCTTCAGGGATGTTGTGATTGCTGAGTACGACGACGCCGGCATCGTCGAAGACGTCCGCGGCGCCTTTGGTCTCGATGATGGGATAGATACTTACGTCGTGAAGCTCAGCCTGCGGCTCCATGTAAAGTCGCTCAAGCTCCGCAAACACCTGCTGCAGATTGAGGCGGTTCTCGGCGAGAATGAACACGGACTTGTCGACGGCGGCGAGTCCGACCCGTGCGCGGCCTTCGGTCTGTACCTCGATTCCAATCTCTTCGCCGGGTTCGGCCTCGTCCTGGCTGAACGCGACCCCGACGTTGTGGGGGTAGACACCCTCGACATCGAACGGGATGTAATCGGCTGCCACCTCACTGTTAGGAAGGACCTGGTAAACGAGCAGTCGCGAGGCCGGCGCCATGGCGGGCGTCGTCTGGAATGAGAACTCGTTGTCACGGGTATAGCTCGAGAAGACTATGCGGTTGCGTGAAACAACCTCGTAGTAGAACGTCCGTGCCTCACTCGTGGAGTGGACTTTAAACGTTATGTCGTCTCCAGTCCGCGGTACTCCGTCGCTCACCTGCTCCACGTGGATGAAGTTGCCTGACGGAGAATAGGAAGCCTGGAGCCGACGGTCGGCGTATGCGCCTTCCGCCTCCGCCCCGATAGAGAGGGCAACCGCGTCGCCGGGCGGGTCGAGCTCGAGCAGACCAGTGCCGTTTCTCGTATCCACGTGACCGCTGTCACTGTCGATGTCGCTGAAGTCCTCATCGAGGTACGTGACCTCGTAGTCGACACGCTCGTCGACGGGTTGTTTGCCAGGGGTCTCGGTCACCATCAGGAATGAAAACGGCAGACCCGGCTTGAAGACCGCGCCCTCGGGAATGAGATGAAGGTTCACGGGCGAGTCAGCCACCGTGAACAGCCGGGACGTCCGCTCGACGTACCCGGTCACGTCCTCCCTGACTGTGATATCCAGCATCACATTCCCCTGGCCACCGGCCTCGGGGACGCCTGCGACGTAGCCCACTGCGGGAAGGTCGAATTCCGCAGTGCCGTCGATGTCGCCCATAAACGTGGCATACTCCTCCCATTCCCCAACGTACCGTGAGGCGATTATCTCGACCTCGCCCACCACCGGCTTACCGAAACTGTACTCGGAGGAGATGGAGCCTTCTATCTCTTCGTTCACCAGGAACCACTCGCGCGGCAGGTCGACCATCACATCGTACTTGGGCAGAACATAGCGCTCGACCCTGACATCGAGCCGGGTCGACGCGTCGCCGGCCTCTGCATTGAGCTTCCACATGCCGAGATTCGGTTCGGAAGAGAGGGGAAGCTCGAGCGACGCCATGCCGTACTCGTCCGTCTCGACCTCGCTGCGAAACACCTTGATGCCCTTTGCGTCGAGGACTTCGACAATCACGTCTTCACCGACCGGAAGCAGCTGCGAATCGAATGTCATCGCACGGATATGCATCGTCTGACCCGGCTTGTAGATAGGCTTATCGGTCTCCAGGAAGACAACAAGCGGGTTCTCGATACGCACGTCGGCGCGCTGCTCGAAGCCCGTGCCTTTCACCACCACCGTGTAGTCGCCGGCATCAAGCTCCGGCAACACGAGTTCGACCGCACCTTTGCCATCGATCGTTGCCGTTCCCCGTGCCACCTGTGAGCCAGCCTGCTCGACAATTACTTCGACGCGGTCGCGGACCGGCCCGTCGTTGCCGTAGAGACTGAATGACACCGCCTCAACGGAGTTGCTATGCAGCGTGCGCGGTACACACACCACGTACCCTTCCGCCGCCTGCAGCGGCTGGCAGCCTGCTGAGAATGGCAGAACGAGGGCAGTAAGAAGCAACGCAGTTATCCCATAGAGCCATGAACGTTTCATCATCCTCCTCCGAGACGCAATTGACTCAAGTCCGCTTCAGCGGGCCTGTATCAAATATACGCCTCACCGGCGGCAAGTATCACACCAGCTTCATTCAGAGTCCGAGCCAACTTCCGTACCCATCTGCTGCCATACAGGCCGCTGTTATACTACGCGTACTCCCGTGAAATGCAACTACGGAGGACCGTGTTCCCATGAAACTGGAAAGAGAAAGCCTCAGCGTTCTCAGCGAAGCTCTTGATACCATGGAGGAGGGATTTGCTCATCTTCCGGGTGTTCCGG
>CAZKHH010000090.1:0-7624 GCA_964552485.1 uncultured Dehalococcoidales bacterium
GCGGCGCTGATTACCCTGACCGAGGTGCTGGCGCTGGAGCTGGCTCCCCAAAATATCCGCGTTAACGCCGTAGCGCCGGGCATTACAAGAACGAAATTCACCGAAGCCGTCTGGAAGGATGAGTTCAGGGCGTCGGAGGTGAAACAACGGGTGCCGCTGGGAAGGATGGCCGAGCCGGACGAAATGGCTCCCGCCGTGTTATACCTGGCCTCGGACGCCTCCGACTACATCACCGGCCAGACTATCCTGGTCGACGGCGGCTCAACACTCTGGTAGTAGAGGCACCTTCACGGCAGTAACGCCGAAGTCTTCGTATTCTCAGGGTATGAGGAACAGGCCCTGGGAGTAGCCGCCATCGACCACGAGGAACTCGCCGGTCACGAAATCCGACGCCTTGCTTGCGAGAAAGATGGCGGGACCGAGGAAGTCCTCCGGAGTACCCCACCGCCCTGCAGGCGTCCTCTGCAGCACGTGTTCATTGAGTCCTGGAAAGTCCTTACGTCCCTGCGCCGTCAACGGAGTCTCGATGTAACCGGGCAATATCGCGTTGACCTGTATGTTGTCAGGCGCCCAGGCAACAGCCAGGCTCCTTGTCAGCTGCAGGACTCCTGCTTTGCTGGTCGCATACGGCGAGGTCCGCGCCGAACCTACCAGGGACGTGAGCGAGCCCGTATTGATGATCTTCCCGCCTTTGCCTTTCATCAACGGATATGCCGCCTGCGAACAGAGGAAAACGCTGCGTACATTCGTATTCTGTATATCGTCCCACTCGTCGACGGAAAAATCCTGGGGTGGTTTTCGGAGGTTGGTGCCCGCATTGTTGACCAGAATGTCAAGGCCTCCGAACTCTTTCACAACCTGCTCAGGCATCCGCTGAATGCTCTGAGGGTCCTTCACGTCGAGCTCGACGCAAAGGGTCTTCACTCCGTACTTCTGATTGAGTTCTTCGGCGGCTTCACGGTTCTTCGTCGGATTGCGCGCCGCAATGACAATATTACAGCCGGCGCTGGCCAGGCCCGAAGCAATCCCTTTGCCTATACCGCTGCTGCCGCCCGTCACCACTGCCACTTTGTTCGTCAGGCCGAATAGCTCCACGTTGTCCTCCCGTGTTTAGAATGTATCATTCGGGCATACGTACCCGCCTCATTGTTGCTCATGTAGTCGTGCGTCACTCAAAGACAGACCCTGCCACCTCGCTTCACGCGGCGACTCCAGTCATCCTCGACAATGGCTCTCCAGGAAGCGCACCAGTATGAACACCATTTCGCACGATGGCCTGCCCATTCACGATGACATGCTCGATTCCAAGCGGGAACTGTTTGGGGTCGTTGTATGTTGCAACGCAACTCACCGTATAAGGATCGAATACGACAACGTCAGCCTTCATGCCATCACGCAGGATACCCCGGTCCGATAATCCAAACCGCTGCGCAGGGAAGCAGGTCATCTTCCGCACGGCCTGTTCAAGAGTCATTATCCTCCCGTCACGCACCAGTTGTCCCAGCACTTTGGGATACGTGCCGTAGGTCCGTGGGTTGGGCATGTCACCAATGCGCAACGCGTCACTGCAGAACATATGAGCGGGATGGGTGATGATGACTTTTACATCCTCCATGTCACCGCTGAAGTTGTAGAATGCGATGCCCAGTTGCTCATCGACAAGCAAGTCGCAGATTGTGTTCCAGGCATCTCGTCCTTTTCTTTCGGCCACTGTACCGATAGTGAGTCCTTGGCACCACCTGTTGTGTTCGCTGGCGACCGCGCTCACCACCATTTCATCGACTCTCCCGAGCACGCTTGTTGACTTTCCCCGCATCGCCTCACGCCAGGCAGGGTCGCTCAGTCTTTCGAGCAATGCATACGGCCCGCCTGAGTAGGATTCCTGCGGGCACGCGATGTCCAGCATGGTGCTGCCGGCTTCCCACGGGTATGAATCAAACGTGAGGTCGACTCCCATCGCCCTGGCCTCATCTACGAATGCGAGCATCCGGGCCGCCTGCCCGCGCAGCGGGATACCGGCGAAGAAATGGGAGATGTGAATCGGGCAACCGCTGCGCTTGCCGATTTGCACGGCCTCACGGAACCCGTCGAGGACCCCATCGCCGAGGTCGTAGCGCACATGCGTAACGTATACTCCACCACATTCAGCAACAGTTTCACAAAGCGCCACCAGTTCATCAGTGCTGGCGAAGCTTCCCGGTGGGTACGCCAGACCGGTCGAGAGTCCTATCGCTCCCTGAGACATCCCTTCCCGAATCATCTGCTGCATCAGTTGGAGCTCTTTGGGAGTTGCAGGTCGGTCTCCCCATCCCACGGTCTCCGCTCTAAGGCAGCTGTTGGGTATCAAATACGCGACATTCGCCGCCACGGTGCGATTGAAACGGCTTAGGTATTCCGGAATCGACCGCCAGCTATAGTCAAGTTCGGGATAGCCGTCAAGGCCTGAGTTGCGGACCAGCATCATCTTCAGGTTCTGTTGGGATAGCGGGGCGTAGCCAAGGCCGTCAACGCCGATAACCTGAGTCGTGACACCCTGCCGTGTCTTCGGCTCTTCAAGTGGATCGGCAAGCATGACCAGCCCGGAGTGCGTGTGAACATCAATGAATCCCGGAGCGATAACCATGTCCGTGGCCTCGATTGTCTCGGCAGCCTCTATCTCCTCGCATATATCTCGCACCACCTGCAACCGATCTCCTTCCACAGCCAGGTGAGCACGAAAAGAAGGACTACCAGTTCCATCCAGCAGCCATCCTCCTTTTATCAACAGATCGTACATTGCGCCTCCTTCCTCCAGGAGCCCGAAAACAGAAGCATGTCACCTACCATAAAAGTCGGTTGAGCAGATCGCAGCGCTGCAATTCCACATGTGCCTCACTCAGAGAATGCCTCTTGAATGCGCTTGCCAACCAGCTCGGCCATATCGCCATCTTGCAGATTCAGCGAATCGACATAGATGATACCCTGTTCGGCGGCGCTATCCTCGAGATAGATGGCAGGATCTCCTTCCTTGAGCCTGTTGACCACGGCTATCGCACTCGTCCCTGCGACAGTTGCATCAACCGTCACCTCAAGCATCGGGTAGTATTCATCCTCATCGTCGCACAACTTTGCCTGCACGCCTGCGATACCATACAAATGGTTCTCGATGGTCCTCATCCATTCCTCGCGAGGGGTGGAGAGGGCAACGAATTCCTCCCCGGAAAAAGATTCAAGCGCTACAAGCAGACCAATGATTGCCTCTTTCGTTACCTTGCCGCTCCGGCCGATTCCATGGAGTGGCTTGCCAACCAGCTTATCCTTGTCTATCAGCTCAGACGGAGGATTCCAATCGTGAAACCTTTCACCGGCCAGGTCCAGCATCTGGAGGAGTGCGGAGCCGATGAGATCCTTGCGACCACAAAGGATTGCACTCGCCTGAGGCCCCCGTATACCTTTGCCTCCACTGATGGTCACCAGGTCGGCGCCCATGTCTATGAAGCGGTGCAGGTTCCGCAGCGGCGGCACGCCCGGTGCTGCATCGACGATGACGGGAAGTCCGTGTTGGTGCGCCACCTCGACAACCTGCTCCAAAGGAGGATTCGATCCCGGCAGCGGCGCGTACGCAATAGCTGCAGTGTACTCGGTGATGCACGACTCCAATTCCCAGCGATCGATGGGTCGGACAGTGAACGGATCTGGGGTGTCGTTGAAGACGCCCGCAGGGACGATTCTGGCGCCGGCCGCCTGAATCCCATGGTCGTAACCTGATATGTGCTGCATCGGCATGACAACTTCGTTTGGCATACCTCCGGTGTGGGGCAATCTATTCATGCGCGCCACATCCCAACCACAGATACAGGCAGCCGTAGCCAGCAACAATGCATGGGAGGCGCCACAAGTGACAACACCAGCTTCAGCGTGAGTGCATCTAGCTATCACCCGACTGGCAGCAGTCTGCAGTTGGTCCAGGGGCACGCTGTAGTGTGCTGCTTCTTCCATGGCATCGAGTACGTTCTGCCCTATCAGGGTGCCGCCATACCGCGTCATAGCACCGGCCAGGTTGAGTACCGGTTTCACTCCGTATTTCTCGTAGATTGTCATACCACTCCTGGAAGCAACCATCCTCTTGTTAAGGATGACATGTTGCTTGTCATGCCTGTTATCCCCATATCTGGTTCAGTCGCACACCTAATAACAGCAAGTCCGACCACACCAGTGCCGATGATAAGAGCCGCAAAGACCTGCGCTCCGGTCGTGACCTCCAGCAGGTACCCGTGTGAACTCAGGTTCTAATGACGGGGCCAATAGCCGTCTGCCTCGACGATGTCATCCACAATCGATGAATCGGGCTCGCCAGGTTGGCTGCCCATTCATCATCTTTGCGCAGGCGATACCTTGCGTCGTTACTCTACCTGTTCTTGCCTCTGGCAAGAACTTCAACCTTTCCTTCGCACTGACCATTTCGCATCAGGTACATGACATCAGCGAGGTTGACAACAGGGCACACATGGTTCGGGATGATCTCCAGTTGCTGTCCGATGCTGAATCGTGACTTGGCATCCTTGGCTGTCATCATGCCATGTTCTTCCGTCAGGCGTGCGATGGTGACATCCGGATACCCCTTCACGTAGCCGTGCCCTTTCTTGCCGGAAGGCGGTCCGAGCAAATCAGATGTGAGCGTCTTGGAGCCGGAATCAACGACAACGCGATCAGCAGCAGGAATGCTGACCACGGTGGCGAGAACCGTCAGAGCACAGGTGTCTTCGGTAGCTACACCGATGGTGATCTCGTTAAGGTCGTTGAAGATATAGGTACCCGGACGTATCTCCGTCACTCCCGGCACGTAGGCTATCTCACGCGCGGTAGCGGTCGAGCCAACACTGACTTCTCTTATGTCTAATCCAGCGCTACGCATCGCATCTGCGGTGTCCGCCATCGCCTTTCCGGCCTCTCGAGCGGCCTGTTGTGCGCCTTCAAGTGAAGCCTCGTGCAACGCGTGGCCTTCGTGGGTGAGGATGCCAACCAGGTTGACACCAGGGAGATCGGCAATGAGTTTGCCCATCTCGACTGCCTCCGGCGGCGTGACACCGACACGGTCGAGTCCGGTATTGATCTTCAGCAGTACGGGTATCTTCTTGCCAATGCGCACACCAAGATCGGACAGTCCACGTGCAACATCGGCATTATCCAGCGAGATGGAAACATCAGCCCTTTCCATCAACTGCGAGAGTCGGCCAAGCTTCGACTCACCCACAACTGGATACGCAATACGTATATCACTGATTCCGGCATCCGCCATGACTTCAGCCTCTCCGATCTTGGCAACGGTTATGCCACCAGCGCCAAGTTCGAGCTGACGCAACGCCAGCGACGGAGACTTATGCGTCTTGACGTGAGGTCTGAGAGCGACGCCCGCGTCGGCCGCAACCGCCGCCATCTCCTGCAGATTGCGCTCCATCCTATCGACATCGATCAGGAGGGAAGGGGTATCAAGGTAACTCAATTCTGATTGCATCAGGCTACTCCTGAGAAAACTCGCAGTATGTTCTCACCGTGCGGATATGGTGCTCTATTAACCAACATGAGCTATAGCGTCGATTTCGATCTTCATGTTAGGAACGGCAAGCGCCACGCCGAATGTAGTCCGCGTTGGTGCCGGCTGCGGGAAATATTCCTCGTACACCTTGTTCATCCTCTGAAATTCTGTGAGGTCGGTCATCAGAACGGTAACCTTGACCACATCGGCCATGCTGGCTCCGCCCTCCTCCAGAATCGCCTTAACATTATCGAGCGTCTGCCTGGTCTGTTCCTCAATCGTCTCTCCCATAGCCTTGGTCTCAGGATGGAACGGTCCTTGACCGGAAACGAAGACGAAGTCGCCAACGGCGAGTCCGGGGGTATACGGTCCGGCTGGCGCAGGGCCCTTCTTGCTCACGATTGCAGTTTTCATGTGTCATTCCTCCTTCTTGATACTGAGCTATCTTGTTCGTTGTTACGAATCACTTACATCAATCCCACATACAGCTTGGTCTTTGATTATGTCCGTTACTTGACCACTTCAGGCTGATACGCAAACAATGCAGGGATTCCACCCGTGTGCACGAAGACCACCGTATCCGAGGGCGAGAAACGCCCTGTGCCGGCCAAATCAATCAGACCTGCCATACCTTTGGACGTATACACCGGATCGAGGAAGATTCCCTCGGTCTGGGCCACTGTCCGTATCGCGGCCAGCGCTTCGGCAGTAGGAATACCGTATCCCTGGCCCAGGTAGTCATCATGGACCTCAATCTCATCAGGACTAACCTGGATTCCCAGTCCCATGAACTCCGCACCAGCATTGACCTGCTCTGCTGTGAGTTTGACCGATGTCTCCCTGTTATTGAGAACGGGAATACCCACTACTTTCCAGTGTGCGTTGATTTGTCGCGCACCCAATTCAAGTCCAGCCTGTGTTCCACCACCTCCATTTGCCAGAACAACGTAGTCGACCTTCAGGCCCATGCGGTCAAATTGGTCGTTCAACTCTTCAGCTACTGTAGTCCATCCTACTATTCCCAGTAGTGCAGGCATTTCCGGCAGATTGTGCATCATCACATAAGGCTTCTCGCCTTTCGCTTTCACTTGCTCCGCGACTTCCTGTAGCTTGTCTGAGATGAAGTTGCCCCGAAGAAGACTCATATCACCGGCGTCCAGGATCTCGATTTCCGAGTCAAGTACGTTCTGCAATAGCAGATTTCCCTGCGTCTCGTTGTGAACACCCTTGAGCAAAACGAATCGGCTTTTCATACCTAGCTTACGGCCGGCTGCTGCGGTCTGCAGGCAGAAGTTCGACTGAGCGCTTGCGGTGCTGATGAGCGTCGTCGCACCTTGTCGCTGCGCTTCACCAAGAATGAACTCAAGCTTTCTGGCCTTATTGCCACCCATGGCAAGGCCACTGAGGTCCTCTCGCTTGATGAGTATATGCGGTCCACCAATTGCGGACGTAAGATGACGGGCATCGGTGAGAGGTGTGGGGTAGAAGCCAAGTGATACCCGTGGTAGTTTCGCAATTGCGTCAATCATCCTTCTCCTCCTTGCGCGGTTGTTTTGATTGTTGTTTCAGTGCGAGCCTCATTCTATATATCAGCGATTTGAATGGCATCACGAGGACATCGTCAGAGGCGTTCCCGGCATGCCCCCTGTATGTGCGCCACTATCAACCACTCTCACGCCGTTGATAAAGACATGATTAATGCCGAGCGGGAACTGTCGAGGGTTCTCGAACGTCGCGACACAGCTGACTGTGTACGGATCAAAGACAACGACGTCCCCCATCATGCCGTCACGCAATATGCCTCTATGGTTCAGTCCGAAACGCTGTGCCGGGAATGATGTCATCTTCCGTATCGCCTGCTCAAGAGGCATCAACTTCTCATCACGTACCATCTGACCAAGTATCCTGGGATATGTTCCGTACGTGCGTGGATTCGGCATCCCGCCGATGCGCAAGCCATCGGTACACACCATCTGCGCGGGGTGAACCATGATCGTCTTCACGTCGTCCATATGCCCCGTGAAGGTGTAATAGGCGACCTGCAAATCCTCTTTAATGAGCAGGTCACAGATTGCATCCCAGGGGTCCTTCCCAAGGCGATTCGCAATC
>CAZKHH010000091.1:0-7620 GCA_964552485.1 uncultured Dehalococcoidales bacterium
GAAGGTCGGCGAATACGGCCTGTTGCCGTGCCTGGCCTTCTTCGACCATCGACTTGCGTTGTGCCTTGTATTCATCGCTCGAGAATGCCTTCACGAGTTCGCGTTTCAATTGTTCAAGGAGGCCGCTGATATCATCTCGAAACTCCCTGCCTTTGCCCTTTTCCAGCTCGACAATTCGAGGCCGGTCGCTATTCGTGAAGTTATAGATATAGCACCAGTCACTCACATGATATGTTTCTCCACTGCGCTGCCGCTCTTCAATGAGCTTCCGGATGTAGGTCTTCGCAACTGTCGTCTTTCCGGTGCCGGCAAGACCGGAGATGTATATGTTGTAGCCATCGCGTCCCATCGACAACCCGAACTCGATGGCACGGATAGCACGGTCCTGGCCAATGAATTCCTGGAGTGAGGCGATGCTGTCCGTTCCGTCGAACTCGAACCGGGCAGGATCACACCTCCATCGGAGCTGGTCTACCTGCACTTCATATCTGGCCGGTTTCACTGCGTCCTCCTTCACACTGTGTGGCGGACCGGGCCGAATCGGAAGGGCGCCTAGAGACGCTTGCCGGGATATACCTGCGCGACTTCCGTTTCCCGTCTGACTGCCACATCGTTGCGATTGTTAGATATGCGTGCATTGACCTTCTTGAGGGAAATGCGTCCTGCAGATACTATCATCTTGAGCGCATCATCAACGGGTATATCCGTGCGCAGGACTTCTTCCTCGCGCATTATCTCGAGAAATCCGGAAGTAGGGTTAGGTGCCGTCGGGATGAAAACATTGAGCAGCTTCTGCCCGGTTGCATCGAACTCCTCATTGGTAATGAAACCGAGAGTCCTGATGCCTTTTCGAGGGAATTCAACCAGCACCACCTGCATGAATCCAGTGTCACGAGGAGCCGCGAAGCTTTCGAGGATCTGCTTGATGCCGTAGTACATCGGGCGAACTACAGGCACACGAGATAACGCCGACTCAGCGTACTGGATAAACCGGCGGGCGCCGAGATGAGTCACGGCAAGTCCTGAAAAGTAGATAATCAGCAGTGTAATGGCGAAGCCAAGTCCGTATACGGGTCTGCCCATGAAGGTACGGATAATCGGTTGCAGTATCGAGTCAACCGACTCGAACAGCCATTTTAGTATGAGAATAGTCGCCCCGATGGGTACAACAACCAGAATGCCTGCCACCAGATGATCGCGTACTCTCTTGCCTACCGAGGCCCAGAAAGCCTTATGTCTGGCTCTGCGTTGAGCACGTCTTATTCCGGCAACGACGTGCTGTGCAGTTCCGTCTGACTCAGAGACAGACATCGGACTCCTGGCAGGCTGCCTTACGCCGGGGAACTACACAATATCTCAAGTCGTCTCCCGCGACTGAGTTCTCCGCAACTCGAACACGACAGGATTATCCGGGTCAGGGCAGGCCACTCGCGACATACCGGGTTCCGGTTCCCACGGAAATGACGCCCCGAACTCCAACACCTCGGAGAAGGGAAACAGGGCACAGAAAGCCCACGAGCATAGACCGCAGGGAGTGGTCTGTCCTATGACAAACTCATCCCCTGCGCGATGCCCTGCCTCACACTGCCCCTTCTGAGACACTACCCTGGCGACCACAATGTCCATATTATGTCTTTGCTGAGCAGACCAGTACGGCGCCGTGGAGAGGCTAGTACGATCGCACCGAACCCCAGGCATCCGCTCGCACGCAGATGTATGCCATGATACGCCCTGCCGTACTGAAGTATAAGCGCATGCAACATGCGCGTCCAGCCGTCGCTGCCTCCCCTCACTTGAACGTGGGGCGGCGTGTCGCGACTATAGTGCCGATTGAGACTGCATAGAGCATGAGAAACAGCAACAACACCGCCTCGTAGTTCCCGTAGACGTCGTACATCCTGCCGGCGACAAAGGGACCCACAGCGCTGCCGACCGCATACGGAATTGTCACAGCCCCAAAGATGGCCCCGTAGTGTGCGAGGCCGAAATACCCGCTGACCAGCATGGACATCGTGGGCAGCCAGCTCCCGATTCCAATGCCCATCGTGAGGGCGTAGAGCCACGCCATCGTGGATGGGGACCCGGGTCCAACAGTCATCAGCACGAGAAGACTCACAATCTGAAGTGCGAGACCTATCGCAAGGGCCCATTTTGCTGCTATCTTGTCACACAGCCACCCGAAGCCGAACTTGCCGAACGCGCTGCACAGACCAACGGCGCCGAGCGCGCCCGCGCTCACTGTCACAGGAAAACCAGCGTCCTCAAGCAATGGCACCTGGTTCTGTATAGCACCCACCTGCGCGAAGTGGCTCAGAAGATACGTAGCGACAATGAGCCAGAACGGGACGGTAGCCAGTGCGGTCCTGAGGGTGACCCCGGAAACGGCCTGAACCACAAGCTCTCCGCTTTCAGTCCACTGCCTGTCATGGCCATAAGGCTGAGCGCCCTTTTCTTCCGGCCGGGTACGTATGACGAAGATGGCGAGAGGGATAATCACAAGCCAGCAAAGCCCTCCAAGCACGAGGAATGACCGACTCCAGCCGAGTTCGGGAAGCAGGAGGCCTCCCACGAGGGGTGACAGCACGAGACCACCAACTCCAACGCCGGACGCCATCACGCCGACCGCCGTGCCTCTCCTCTTTTCGAACCAGTTGGACACGACGGCACTGCCGGGAATCTGCCCCGTACAGGCCATTCCGAATCCAACGATTGCATACCCAAGGTAGTACTGCCACAAAGATGCAACCGAAGACAGCACAACGAAACCGATGCCCGCGACGACGGCTCCGACTGACATGACGACGCGCGCGCCGTAGAGATCGACAAGTTTGCCTGCCTGGGGCGATATCAGTCCCGTCGTGAGAAAGAAGATCGTGAAGCCAGCCATCAAGTCGCCACGCCCCCAACTCAGGTCTTTCTGAAGTGGGCTTACGAAAAGACTGAACGCATAGAAGCCGCATCCGAACGTGATGACGTTGGACAAGAACGCAGCCGCAACGATGTAGTACCCGTAGAACGGAGTCCTTATACTGGATGACATGACAAGTCCCCGGGAGACTCAGGTGCAATGCGCAATGTCATAATCAGAACCTACCAACCGTCTGAAGGCCAGGCAGCAGCCGATTATAGCAGGGCCTATCCCCGGCTTCCTGCTATAAGTTAGTCACTTTAACCTTCGAATGGTAGAATCACGCGCACAAGCTTCGGGCTGTGGCCTCTGATGTCGCAGGGCCGGTCATGGTAGAAACGGAGGACCCATGGATATCAATTTGAAGTTCCTCGGAGCAGCGCAGAACGTGACAGGGTCTCGTTTTCTGCTGGAAACAGACGGACATCGATTCCTCTTTGACTGCGGCATGCACCAGGAACGGGAACTCCGTTCCCGAGACTGGGAGCCTTTTCCCGTGCCACCCGAGTCAATAGACGCCGTGCTCATAAGCCACGCACACCTTGACCACTGCGGCTATCTTCCACGGCTCGCTCGAGAAGGCTTTCGCGGGCCCGTCTACTGCACCTCGGCTACAGCCGAAATCATGCGCATATCACTACTCGATTCCGCTCACCTACAAGAAGCAGACGCCGAGCACAAGCGCAGGCGACACGAGCGCGAAGGTCGCAAAGGACCACACCCCGAGCTTCCTCTATACACAGTGGAGGACGCGAAGGCCTGCTTTCCACAATTGACTACAGTGCGTCAGCGACAATCCCAGCGACTGTCCGAAGGTGTCACAGCGACGTTCTACGATGCAGGTCACATCCTCGGCTCATCCATGATTGCAGTCGACGTGGCGTCGGATGGGGAGACACGACGCATCATCTTCTCCGGTGACGTCGGACGTTGGGACAGGCCCATCCTCAATGATCCGACTGTATTCGAACAGGCCGACTACATACTGGTGGAGTCCACATATGGAAACCGGACCCACGGCAGTGTCGACGACATCAAAGATGAAATTGAGCGCGTGATCAGGCTCACCGTCGAGGCAGGTGGAAACCTCGTTGTCCCAAGCTTCGCGATCGAACGGGCGCAGGAGTTGCTCTACCACATGAAGGAATTGCTGCTGGCCGACCGAATACCCCACATTCTGGTCTTCCTGGACAGTCCAATGGCCATCGCTGTGACAGAGGTATTCCGAAACCACACGCGCCTTTTCGATGAAGAGGCGCAGCAACTGATTCAGAAACAGGGTTCACCTTTCGATTTCCCGACGCTTACCGCGGTCGACACGGTGGACCACTCCAAGGCCCTGAATTACCTTGAAGGCACGGCAATGCTGATTGCAGGCTCCGGGATGTGCACCGGTGGCAGGATAAAGCACCATCTTGTGAACAATATCTCCCGCCCCGAATCGACAATCCTTTTTGTTGGCTACCAGGCATTCGGAACTCTCGGGAGACACATAGTCGAGGGAGCAGATAGAGTACGCATTTTCGGTCACAAGAGAACGGTGCGCGCGCGTATCGAACAGATTCACGGGTTCTCAGCCCACGCCGACCAGAACGAATTGATGAAATGGCTGTCTGGCATCAACAATAGACCGAGGAAGGTCTTCGTTGTCCACGGCGAAGAGGAATCAACCCATGACTTCGCCCGACACATCGAGGAACAGCGTGGCTGGGATGTCGCCATTCCGGGCTACCTGCAGGAGTTTCGACTGAGCTGAGTTATGTGCGCGAACCGAAAGGGGAACAAATGGATTCCAGAGAATCGATCAAACAGATTCTTAACAACAGCAATACCATAGCAGTGGTTGGGCTTTCAACCAGACCTGATGCCGACAGTCACAGGGTAGCGGCGTACCTAAAGAATCAGGGATATGACGTGATTCCGGTAAACCCGACCGTGGACGAGGTGCTCGGTGAGAGTTCTTATCCCTCCGTGCAGGCGATTCCGAAGCCGCCGGATGTTGTGAACGTGTTCCGTGCCGCCGAGCATGCTCCGGACATCGTGGAGGATGCCATCG
The DNA here is from genome assembly GCA_964552485.1 of uncultured Dehalococcoidales bacterium. Taxonomy (GTDB): domain Bacteria; phylum Chloroflexota; class Dehalococcoidia; order GIF9; family AB-539-J10; genus SKVJ01. The sequence goes on from CAZKHH010000091.1 coordinate 4,965, forward strand.
CTGCGGGGGCGAAGACGGTATGGATGCAGCTCGGCATCGTTCACGAAGAGGCTGCCGAGCGAGCACGCGGCGCCGGCCTGCAGGTGGTCATGGACCACTGCATGATGAGAGAACACCAGAAGCTCAATGGCTGACACAGGTCTCCGGACCATTGCAGGCCAAGTCACCACGCATCAAGCGACAGTCATGTGAGCCACGGCCGAAAACCCGCGTTTCCAGGCGTTATACAGGCTCGTACAGCGCCCTGGACTTAATCTCGATATCCTTTCCTGCCCAGGATTCCTGCATCTCTTTGCGGGCTTCTGCAAGAGATGTGCTTGCGAGCCAACTCTTGAACGTATCAAGATCCTTGAATCTGTATACCGCCAGATATGGCGGCTGTTCCGACGGCACCTCACTGGAGAGTCTGTAGCGCGTCACGGAACTGATGTGCCCTTCCTTGTTGAGCAGGGGTATGTGCGTCTCGTCATACCAGCGGTTGAACTCCTCATCAAGTTCCGAAGCACAGCGAGTCCATACGAGCCAGAGATACGGTTTTTCGGTCATCCTTCCTCCATCGCAGTGCCCTCCGGGCACTCACTTCACTGGGTGTCGCACTATACCACATGGTATTCTCAGCACAAGGGTGCGGCGATGCGCGGTATGAGAGCGGAATGCTACAATCCCACCGACACACCCGCATCATCCGGCGCCTTTTCAGGCCTGCGCGAGTACTTCGTATGAACCCGAGAGAACGCAAATACCAACTGTGGGGATGGTCACTGTTCATTATATGTGCGCTCTTCTTCCTCTATTCCGCAGCGCTCAATCACGATCTGCCATACTTCATCGGAAGCATGGTGTTCCTGATAGCATGCGTCATCTTCATCATCCCTCTGGTCCGCCGTTCTCCCGAATAGAACCCGCGTCAACCACCAGCCGGAGCCGCATCAGTACATCTGTATCACGGCAATTCCGGCAACGATCATGCTCGTGGCCAGTATGCGAACCACGACAAGTCGGGTACCGCCGGCCCAAAGGAGAAATCCCGGTGCCCGTCTGCTGAGAAAGAGCGCGAAGAGGAGCACAAAGAGGGGCCTGCTACTGATGAGCGCAGACACCAGGGACACAGGGCCGCGCTCCAGCGCCCAGTAGGATATAACGATGCCCACTGGCGCGATGAGTTCGTTCATCATGAGAAGTAGAAGCGAGTGACGTCGCCTATGCAACGCCTGTATTCGCGCCACAACATCTCTTCTCAGCGCACTCGCAACAAACGTACCACCCATAACACACGCGCCGATCCAGAATAGCTGCCAGAAGTCTATCTGAGAGAGTGAGTACTTGCCGGTGACGTCGGCAACCGCAAACAGGACTGCTGCTGCGAACGGAAGGAGAGAACGAGGTCTGTCCACAGCCTCGAGCGAAGGCTGGCGCCCGAACGAGGAGATCAGCACCGCTCCTGTCGCTACAGTCACCACAGCAATCCATTGGCCCGTTCCGAGGCGTTCGCCGAGGAACAAGAAAGCCATCAGTGCAACAAACATGGGGTACATATATACGACGGGGACGACACGAGAGACCTCACGATGCCGCAGACAATCCAGGAGTATAAGGACTGCCCCGGTCCTCACGCAGGAGGAGAACACGGCAACAGCCACGATGGATTGATCCACTCCATGAGGCACACCAAACACGCGCGAACCGATTAATCCATACGTAAGGTGGATTATCCCGACAGGCAGCATGAATGAACGCAGTGTGGGAAAGCGCTTCGTGACCAGATGGCTGTCGACAACACTGACCATCCCCATGATGGCAGCGCTCAGGAGCGCTGCGTTGGCCCAGGTAATAGTCATCGCCTACACATTCCTGCCTTAACGAAGGTTTGACGCAGGCTTAACCTTTCCTTAACCAGTACCCGGCGTCTTTCCTTTACACTACTCACGCTCACTCCTTCATCTCCTTAGGGTCCCGGGCCCACATGACAGCAGCCCCGCGACGTCCGGCCCGGGCCGCTATCCACGCATAGAAACACCCGGTTCCGTCGGCACGAAGACACAGTATAGCCGACATGTACGTGCAGATGACGGACAGGGTTCGTACCGTCCCGAGTCGCATAACGCCAAGCCACCGGGCACAAACAATGCGGCGAGGTGTACAATAGGCCGGTTGTCATTATGGAAAGCACCCTGTCAATCATGATTGCATGTCCGCATCCGCTCAAGGCACAGGGTATAGCGGGCATAGTACGCGAAGGAGGTCACACGGTACATAGCGTACTATCCGATATCGAGAACGCCTCCTGTATGGCTGGCCGGCAGAAGCCCGACATCGTAGTAGTGGATGGATGCCTGTGCGGAGACGAGATGCAGACAGTTGAAGACCTCGTCCACCATGGCGCCGGAACTGTCGTGGTACTTGCGGGCCCGGAGAGAGCGGGCGCCTTCATACAGCATGCCCTCCGAGCAGGTGCGAGAGGCTGCCTTTGTTGCGACGATTCGGCCGACAGGTTTCTGCACTCGATTCAGCTCCTGGCGCAGGGCGCCGTAGTGATATCTCGAGAGCACAGCGAGCATCTGACCAGCAACGCCACATCTTCCGATGCAACGAGTGAACTCACTAGACGCGAACAGCAGATTGCCGCCATGGTGGCCCGTGGCGCAACGAACAAAGA
>CAZKHH010000092.1:0-7581 GCA_964552485.1 uncultured Dehalococcoidales bacterium
CGCTATGAGTACGCGCTGTCGCATACCTCCTGACAGTTGATGCGGGTAGCTCTGAAGCAAACGCTCCATGATGCGCTCGTCCGCGAAGCCGAGTTCGCGGAACGTCGCAAGGATCTCCGCTACCGCGGCAGATTCAACCCCGGAATGCGCGCTCATCACGGTGGCGATACTTCCACCACGCTCGCGAACGACGACTGACTCAACAAGCTGGTCCTTTATCGTATACGCAGGATTAAGCGCGGTTGCCTGGTTCTGGGGCACGAGCGCGATACCCCAGGCGCGCACACACTCCATCTCCCGCTCTGGCAGGGACATTATGTCCCGTTCATCGAACCGGACTATCCCCCGTACGATTCGGCCGGGTTGCTGCAATCGCAGCATCGCAAGGAACAGGACTGTCTTGCCGCAGCCACTCTCGCCCATAATTCCGAGACTCTCACCCTGTGCAACCTCAAGCGTCACTCCATTATTGGCGCGGACAACGCCCTGCGGCGTGTCGAAGTATACGTGAAGGTCGTCAACGGAGAGCACCGCGGTCATCGCTCGAGTGCCCTCCTCAAGCGCGGGTCACTCTCGCCCTCGAAGCCAAAGCCAATCAGCGTGAGGGCAAGTATGCTGAGTCCGATTGCGATTCCGGGCGGTACGTACCACCACCAGAGACCCTGTATGAAACCCCCGCGGGCAAACGCGTAGTGAAGCATCATTCCCCAGCTCTTCGCCAGCGGATCGCCCAGGCCAAGGAAGCTCAGCGACGCTTCCATGAGCATTGCAGCAGCGACCGTGAGCACGAACTTCGCGAGCACAAGCGGTAGTACATTGGGCAGCACGTGACGACGGACCAGCCACATATCAGTCGCGCCGAGGGCGCGTGCAGATTCCACGTATCCGGACTCCCGGACGGTGAGAACCTGCGACCTCACGACCCTGGCGGTCGAAGGCCAGAAGACAACCCCTATAACCAGTACCGCCGTCCAGATGCTCGGACCGAGATATGCCGCGAGCAGGATGATCAGGGGAAGGGCGGGGATGACAAGGACGATATCCGTGAGCCCCATGAGTACGTGGTCGACCACACCACGCTTGAAGCCCGAAGCCAGTCCCACTATCAGGCCGAGCATCACTGCGAAGAGTCCGGCCAGTGCGCCCACAAGCAGCGAAACACGCGCGCCCGCTATCAGTTCAGACAGTATGTCCTGCCCGATGTCGTTGGTGCCCAGCAGATGCGTGGACGACGGAGACAGAAACGGGCGAAAGCTCTCCCATGGATCGTGCGGAACAAGCGCAGGGCCAGTGAGTGCGATTGCGACAACGAGGATCAGAAGGCCCAGTCCGACCGTCGCGGAGCGGTTCCTTGCAGCGAGAGACCCGAAATTCACCTAACGTGTCCTCGGGTCGAGTCGCGGGTACAGCATATCCGCAGCGAAATTGGCAAGGAGCACGCATACCGCAACGATGAGGAACGCGGACTGCAGCAGCGGATAGTCGCGCGCGCCAATCGCATCGTAGATGAGCGTACCCATGCCCGGCCATGAAAACACAACCTCTATGAGCAGCGTGCCGGAAAAGACCATGCCGAACTGGATGGCAGTCACCGTCACCAAAGGCGCAAGGGCATTGCGCAGGGCGTGTTTGAACAGAACCGCGTTGCTGGACAATCCCTTAGCCTGTGCCATGAGTATGTAGTCATCTCCAAGTATGGAGACTACCGAGCTGCGCACGATGAGAAAGTCGTAGGCTGCCTTGAACAGTGTCACCACAGCAAGGGGAAGTGCGAGATGCCACAAGACATCAAGAATCGCCGGCAGGTTCGCACCACCTCCCGATATTGCCCGGCCAAGGGGAAACCAGCCGAGGTGAAAGCTGAACAGAAACAGGACAAGCATCGCGAGCCAGTAGTGTGGCATCGAATATGCCAGAAGAAAGCCCCAGGTAAGTCCCGCGTCCGTCCTGGAACCACGATGCCAGGCAGCGATACCTCCGAGCACAGCCGCGATGAGCGCGGCAAGCAGGACGGCGGGAAGCACAAGCACAAGCGTCCATCCAAGGTGGAGCACGATAGACTGCAGCACGGGCCTGAGGTATAGGTACGAGTAACCCCAGTCGCCGGTAAAGATGCCGGCCAGGTAGCGACCGTACTGCACGTGGACTGGCTGATTGAGCCCGAGGTCGTCCCTCAGCTCTTCCAGCGCTCCGCCGGAACCGTAAAATGCCTCCTCCCCGACGATATTCATCAACGGGTCGCCGGGCATGAGACGCGGAAGGACAAAGTTGAGCGTGATGATGACGAACAGGGCGATGAGATATCTCACCGCCCTGCCCGCACGGCTTGCAGACGGATGCTCGTGTCGTTCCACAGTGTCAGCAGGGAGCGGTCATCAGACAGATCCTTCACGCTCTACGGCGTTGTCTTTGTCACGGTGAACCAGGAGAAACTATTGACCACGCCGCCGTAGATATGGTCGATGGTCCAGTTGTCCCAGCCTTCACGGTACGGATACACGCTGTCTATCCAGACAAGCGCGATGCCGGGAAGATACTCCTCGTGCAATTCCTGCAGCTTCAGGTCGAGCGCCTCCTGTTCCTCCGGAATCGCCGTTGCGAGTCGCGCATCGCACGCTTCCAGGTATTCAGCGGCGCTGAGGTTGTGCAGCACGCCGGCACCGGTGCGCCGGACATCGAAGTATCCCGAGGCATTGGCCGCGTGCATCAGCGTACCCCACGGGGTTGCACGGAAGAACACCAGATCGTACTCGCCTTCATCCTTGGTCGCAATCCACGTCGAGGTATCTATTGCATTGACGTCGCACGCGATTCCGACATCACGCAGATTCGCTGCCACAAGCTCCGTCGTCCGTACGATGCTGGCCTTATCTCCGCGTGTCAGCAGCGTCAGTTGCACGTCATCTCCACTTCCATCCTCACGAACACCATCACCATCCGTATCCACCATACCGAGTGAATCCAGGAGTTCCCCGGCCACGCCGGGGTCGTAGGCAAGGGAATCTATGGAGTCGTTGAAGTTGGGATGTGTCCGGGGTATGAATCCGTAAGTCGGCACGGAACCGTAGCCGGCGAAGACGAGATCAGCAATCTGCCGGTAATTGATAGCGTAGGAAATCGCCTCTCTGAAGGTCCGGTCGCTGATGGGCTCACGCTCGAGATTGAAGCCCAGGGCGGCGGGCACTCCAAGGAAGGTCGCAGTCGCGAACTCGATATCACCCGACTTCAGCAACGGCGGGACATGGGTATAGGGAAACTCGCCCGAGTAGTCCCACCACGTGTCTATCTGGCCGCTCTGAAGTGCCATCACGAGGGCATCCATCGTACGGAACACGTGAACTTCAAGGCGATCGACCGTAATGTCACCGGGATAGCTGTCATTGACCTCGAATACGAATATACCCGCAGCCTCATCCCAACTCACGAACTCAAAGGGGCCAGAGCCGATGACCTTGTCTTCGCCATCATAGGTAAGCGGGTCTTCGACATCGCCCCAGATGTGTTCGGGAATCACTGAATAGGTCATGAATTCCGTCATCAGATTGCCGTACGGCCGGGCAAGATGAAGAGTGACATCGTTACCGTCGACGTTCACCTCCTCAACCACCTCCTGCATCCAGCCCGCCTGGGGATCGCGATCACGATAATACTCGATCGAGAATGCCACATCTTCGGCGGTAACCGGCTCGCCGTCGTGCCATGCTGCATCGTCTCGAATCGTGAACGTGAACTCCGTACTGTCGTCCGAAATGCTCCAGTCCGACGCCAGCCACGGAGTCGGTTTCATATCAGGGCCCAGCTTGATGAGACTATCATGAGTGGTCAAGTTGGTGAGAACGCCGTACCAGTAATCAGCGAATTTATTGGTCGTCTTGAACGGCTTGGTAGAGCCGACCTTGAGGACTACATTTTCGGGCGTCGCTTCGTCTTCGTCTCCGTCCGCGGCCTGTTCGTCTGTTGCTGCCGCTTCATCTCCATTTGAACCCGGCGGCTCTGCAGCTTCGCTGCTGCAGCCCATGCCAGAGACAGTCAGCAACACAGCCAGAAACGCACAGAGCGTAGCAGATGGCTTCATATTACTACTCCTTTCAAGTCCCTATACATCGACGCACATAACGGCATCCCTGTGCCATCGCGCTATGTACGGTTCACCGTCTACGAGAAAGACTCTGCCCTCCGACCGCAGCGTTTCGCACAGGTTGGCACACTGCGACTCACCAAGGCCGGGATTGCAGCGGAGGATCTTCATCTGCCTCTCAAGGGGTACACGGAAGGTACGGGTTACGTATTCGACCTCAGGGTGGTGCCCCATCTGGACCAGCGCGTTGTAAAGGTACAGATAGTTGGGTCCGGTCTCGACACCTGTCCGTCGAAGAGTCGACGTCAGATCATGCTCAACCGCATGGATAAGGATCACTGCTCTCGTCGCTGAATCGATCATACGACGCAGCGCATCAACTATGTCAGACATCTGGAAACTGTGGACAGCGAGCACAACGTCATGCAGGCCAATCTGAGACCTGTCCGTGCTTTCCCAGCGCTCACGGACAATTCTGAGGTTGTGGATGCCGCGTCCATGCGCGGCCTGTTCAAGCCGGGATGCCTGTACCGGAGACGGTTCGACAGCCGTCACACGATGAACGCGCTGTGCGAGAGGCACGGCGAAGGCACCGGAACCCGCGCCGATATCCAGCACGCTATCGTTCTCCCGCACATGCTCAAGAACACGGTCGAGCAGGGCGCCGGGATGCCCGTTCTTACTGAGTGCATCCATCCAGGAGCCAAAATGCTCCCAGAACTCCTCCTGGGTAAGACCGGCGCGACTCAGATTAGCCTCGAGGCCACTGCGAGCGAGGTGCGCCTTCCACGCCTCCGGCCAATCGATATCCGGGGCAGGAACAGCGGTTCTATCGTTAACAGACGAGTGACGAGTAACCATGGTCGGAACAGTTCCCGGTCATTGAATGACCGATACCGCCGCCCAGTTTACATGCCACTGTATGCAATTGCAACTGATTGCACACCCGAAGCCGCCCTCTGCTCACACCCCGGCCGTACGTACCCCGGCAAGCAGTCGCCCCCGAAGACGTCTGCATGAGATGTATCAGTGAAGCACAGCCGATCAGGTTGTGAGTATGACGTCATCGCCATCAACGGTCACGCTGTACGTTGCCTGGCCCACCGCCCCCTTGCCGAGGTTAATCGCCTTTGCAGCGAGCCCGACATCCTTCACCAGCTCACCCGTCGTCACATCATACTGCGCCCCGTGTCTCGGACAGGTCACAATCCGGCCGTCGAACTTCCCCTTCGTAAGGTCACCACCCATGTGAGAGCATCTCGCGTCGATGGCGAAAAACGTCCCACCGACATTAGCAAGCAGCACGTTCTTGCCATCGACCTCTACGCCGATAGATTTTCCTGGCGGCACATCCTTTGTCTTCGCGACTTTCACGTCCGGCATAATTGGCCTCCCCTTTTCATCAGTCACAACGGTGCACCCCGGCAGACGTCGCGCAGGGTTCAACAAGGCAAGAACAGCGCGTCATCCAACGCCTCCGGAGTGCGGATACCGCCTATCGCGATGAATCCTGCGACTCCTCTTCAATTCCGGACTCATCTCCCTTGTCGGATTCCCGCGATCTGAGAAACTCGTCCACCTCGCGCTCGATATCCTTCCGGGATCGCTGATACAGCTCTTCCAGACGGCCTACGAGCTTGTCACGATGCCCTCCTATCCTATCGAGGTCATCATCAGTCAGCTTGCCCCACTTAACCTTTGCTTCGCCCTTTACTTGCTTCCACTTAGCCGAAATTTCTTTCTCGTCCATTACTTATTCTCCTCCACTTCTAATCGATCGTCATCAACGCCTGCCGAATATCAACATCACAACAAAGGAATGCAACGAAGAGAATTCCTGCCGGGTTCTCGGATCAATACTTACCCGCACAACACAAGTCCGAGTACAAGAAGCACGATGAATCCGATGAGGAACAGAACGAACAGGAACTTGGCGATGCCCACTGCTACACCGGCAATACCGCCGAATCCAAGAACTGCCGCAACAAGCGCCACAACGAGGAACACCACCGCCAGTTCGAGCATGCTTCACCCCCTCCCCGACACATTCGCGGCCAATCCTATACCGTCAACACGACTTGCCCGTCCTCGACCTGCACGCTGAATGTCTTCAGATCCCGCGTGGCCGGCCCACCGTAAGGCAACCCGTAGTAGTTGACCATGGGCTTGTCCAGTTTGCCGTTCACTAGCTGAAACCTTGCCCCGTGAGCCGGGCACACCAGGATGTCTCCTTCCAGACTGCCCTCCCAGAGCTTGCCCTGGCCGTGAGGGCACGTCGCTTCAACCGCATAGTAATTCCCGTCGACATTCGCGACCAGGATGTCCAGCCCTTCCGCCTTCATCATCGTTCCGGAAGGCAGATCGTCTACTTTAGCCACCTCGTGTCTTCCCATGAATTCTCCCAAGCCCGTGATGCCAGATGGTGTACCAGTACGAACCGTGAAGTCAAATTCAGGCACAGTTTCGCCTCATATTCCGTCGACGGTCACCTCCGGTGCCTAGAAAAACACGGACACTTCGTCCACCGTTGAAGCAGAAAGAGCCGCAAGACCTGCGTGTTTCGAAGGTTATGGCGAAGACAGTGAATGCGCCTTCAGGGCTCCGCACCGACGGTGCGGTTCCTATCCGGTTGAAGAAGCAGTGGCGGACCACCCTGACCACGGCAAACGATATCCTGGAGACGCCGGCTTCTCGCATCACCCGGTTACATCCAGACGGGCTTGAAGTGTTCGCAAAGAGCGAACAAGACGGGGGCCTCTACTTCGAAGGTGAACGCGGCCCACTCGGAAGCGGCTTGTACTGCGAGACTGTTATCGAGACGAAGAAGCGACTCGTAGTCAAGGATGGCAGGCGATCGAAACGGTGGGCAAGGAACGTCGACGTCGATAGAGGCATGGTCTCATACATGGGCCTTCCCCTGTTCTGGCCTGACGGGCAGGTATTCGGCACTATCTGTGTCCTTGATAAGCGCGTCCGCAGCTACACTGAAACACAGGTGGCCTTGATGGAACAACTGCAGCGTTCGGTCGAAAAGGACCTCTTGCATCTTGACGACGAACGCCGTTTCCGGTCGGAAATGTCGAGAAGACAACGTATCGAGCGCTCGCTTCGAGAGACGGAATGGGCTATGCGTGCAGCATCGCGCCACCTCCAGATGAACGACGAACAGGAACGCGCCGCGGTGAGCGGACTGCTCCACGATGAGATAATGCAGGGACTCACGGCAATCAAGATGGACCTGTCAGCCTGTGCTTCGAAACTCCCTTTCGATGCAGTGGCAACCGTTCAACCCTCGCTCGCCGCAATACTGGATACGCTGGACACGCTGGTGGTCCGGGTGCGGCAGCTATCTTCGACCCTGGCATCGCCCGTGCTGCAGGACCTCGGTCTTCCATCGGCGATCGAAAGGGAACTGGAAGAGTTCAGCTACAGAACAGGTATACCCGCTTCGGCTACCCGTCTCGACGACCCGGCAGCCGTGCAGCCGTTTGTCAATGTCGTCA
>CAZKHH010000093.1:0-7411 GCA_964552485.1 uncultured Dehalococcoidales bacterium
TCCCGCGAAGCTCTCCATCTTTGATGCCAGCTCGACGCAGAGTCGCGCCGCAGTCTTCTTACCCACACCGGGCACGTGTGCGATAAGGCCGGTGTCGCCACGAACGATTGCCGCGGCAAGTTCCGCCGGGTCGAATGCGCCCAGAAGCAACAGTCCCACACGAGGCCCAACTCCTGACACCGAAATGAGATCAAGAAACATCGCTCGCTCTCCAGCGGACGCGAATCCGAACAGAACGGGAACTTCGTCACGTATGAAAAGGCATGTGTGCAGCGTGACGCGGGCCCCGGTGTTGCCAAGTGAAGCAACCGTCCGTGTAGAGACGCTGACCTGCAATCCTACACCGCCGATATTGACGACGACGGAATCCGTTCCGGTCGATTCGATGGTGCCGTCGACAAAGCTGATCACAGGTACTCTCCCTTGAGATGCCGGCTCGCCTCACTGCAATGAAGATGGCACAGGGCAATGGCAAGCGCATCGGTCGCGTCTGTGCTGAGTCCCTGTTCTTTCTCACCGAGTTCAAGCATTACCATCGTTCGAATCTGCTCTTTGTCACCTCTGCCATACCCGCTCACCTGCCGTTTGACCTCTGCGGGCGTGTAGTAGGAAACAGGCACATGGTAGCGTGCCGCGGCGAGGATGGCGATAGCCTGTGCCCTGCCAATCATGAACGCCGATTTCACGTTGATTCCCGCGAACGGTTCCTCGACGGCCATTTCCTCCGGCCGATGGGATTCGATGAGTTCGCTGATGCCGTCGAAAAGGGCAACCAATCGTGCTTCTACGGGCGTACGGCTGGACTGACGGAGAACACCACAGTCGATGAGACGAGTCCGTGCGGGGCCTTCTATTACACCGTAACCAAGGGCGATAGTACCGGGGTCGATGCCAAGGACGCGCATCACTGCTCTATGACTGGCTCGCCCTCTCCAGCACGGATTCGGGGAAGTCCGCGTTCGAGTATACCTTCTGAACGTCGTCGAGCTGTTCCAACGTGTCGATAAGGTTCATAACCTGCGATGCCTTGGACTCCTCCAGCATGACCGAGGTCTTGGGTATGAGCGACACCTCTGCCGATACAACTCTGAAATCATGCTCGAGCGCTTTGCGAACGTCTTCCATCTTTGTAGGCTCCGTGTACACCTCCACGTAGCCGTCCTCGGAGGTCACATCATCCGCCCCCGCATCGATGGCCATGAGTGCTACATCATCTTCTCCCTGATCTCCGGCTTCCACGGTAATCAGGCCACGACTGTCGAACAGCCATGAGACACAGCCAACCTCGCCAAGACTGCCACCCTGGCGCGACAGAAGGCTACGCACTTCCTGCACCGTGCGATTCCGGTTGTCACTCAAGGCCTCAACAAGGACAGCGACTCCACTGGGACCGTATCCCTCAAGAGTGAACTCGACCAGATTAGCTGCTCCACCCTCGCCCGATGCCCTCTTGATAGCCCGCTCGATATTCTCCGAAGGCATGTTATTGTCCTTGGCCTTCTGGACCACCAGTCTGAGGGCGTAATTGCTGTCCATGCTCGGTCCGCCTTCGCGGACTGAGAGCATAATCTCACGCGTCAACTTGGTGAAGAGCTGCCCGCGACGTGCGTCTGCCACGCCTTTCTGTCGCTTGATCGTTGACCATTTGGAATGTCCTGACATATCACACTCTCCAAGGTAAGTGTATCACCCTGCACACGATCAAAGGGAATAAAGTGCTACCGCAGTCTGCGTGCAAGGGACATCCCGGCATCGAGCGCCAGCAGATTTTGCTCCCTGAAACGCACAGGGGACCGCTCTTTGACAACGGTCTCCAGCGATTCCGGGCTCACAAGGTTCTCAGCGCCGGCAACAGCGCCCAGCATCACGATATTGGCCCCGAGACGACTGCCGAGGATCTGCTGCGCCGTATCGCTTGCGGGGACGGCGATATGTTTCTGCACCGCGTCCACGGCAGGCTCTACATCCGCCGGATCGTAAAACACAACACCTGCGGGGCTTCTCGTCCAGGCAATGTATCGTAAGTAGGCGGACTGTGAAAGCGCGACCAGCACATCGGCATGCGTCACAAAGGGGAAACCGATGGGCCCCGACGAGAGCACCACTTCCGACCTGCATTCTCCTCCCCGCGCGGCCGCGCCGTACGAACTGGTACCGGAAACCTCGAGTCCTTCGCTGAACCCGGCGGCTCCGAGCAGGCGTCCTGCAAGGACTACCCCCTGGCCACCAAGTCCACAGAACAGTACCTGACGCGTATCACTCATCGCCACGCTCCTGTTACGAGAAGCCCGTCATCGCTGACAGTGGCACGGTGGTCAGCCTCATCCTGCAGACAAGTCATCGACTCAACAAAGGTGAATGCTTCCTTGACGTTGTCCTTCCGATTCTGTCGCCCGAACTGAGTGGGGCACGGAGACAACGCCTCGACGAAGGTAAAGCCGGGCATGGAGATTGCGTCCTTGATTGCCGCAACCATCTGGTCGCCCTGCGTCACAAGATACCGGGCTGCGAAACGTGCCCCGGCGCCGAGCACGAGTGCGCAAAGGTCGAACGGCCTGTTCCGGTTACCCGACGGGGTAGTATGCGTCACCGCACCCAATGGCGTGGTGGAACAGACCTGGCCGCCGGTCATGCCGTAGTTCATGTTGTTGGCACAGATGACCGTGATATCGTGGTCGCGCCGCGCTGCGTGGATAAGGTGATTGCCGCCGATGTCAGCGAGGTCGCCGTCTCCGCTGACAACAATGGTCGTAAGCGCGGGGTTAGCAAGCTTCGCGCCTACGGCAAAGGCTACTGCCCGCCCATGCAGGCAGTGGAGTGTATCCGTGTATATGCAGGGACTGGGAATCCAGCCACCACACCCGATGCCGGACACAAAAAGCGTCTGTTCGATATCCAAGTCCAGCTCAACAAGCGACGTGAGTATGTGTTTCAGCAACAGCCTGTGTCCGCAACCGGGACAGAACGGCAACGTCACTCCGGGCCGCAACAGCGTTCGCCATTCGGAGCTCATCGCAGCACGCTCCTGACCGTGTCGATGATCGATTCAGGATATATGACGGTGCCATCCATTTGCGTATACGGTACGACCTCACAATCAGCATTCGCCTGAACAACATACACCATCTGACCCAGATTCATCTCCGGAACGATGATGCCACGCACACGACGTCCGAGCTCCTCTACCTCGGCGACAGGGAACGGCCAGAGCGTCTTGAGTCGTAGCAGCCCGATCTTCACACCCTCATCCCGCAACGTATCCACGGCGGCAATCGCACTGCGGGCCGTGAACCCGTACGCGACAACCGCTAACCCGGCATCATCCAGGCGGTACCGTTCGACCTCGATGATATCTTCGGTGTGCAGCATAACCTTATCGTACAAGCGACGAGTGAGAACGCGTTCCGTCGCGGGGTCGGCTGTCTTGCGGAATCCCCACTCATCGTGGGTGGAGGCCGTCACAAGAAGTCGCTCTCCCTCACCGAAGCACGGCATGGGAGGCACACCACCAGGCTCATCCGAACCGAAAAGTGGCTGCCCTGACGCCTTGTCCCTCTCGTACAGGTCGACCTGTTGCTGGACATGAAGCGTCTCCCACAGATGCATAGTCGCTGCGTCCGCCATCACGAACACCGGCATCCTGTATTTCTCGGCCAGATTGAATGCGCGGATTGTTATGTTGTACGACTCCTGCACTGAAGACGGTGCCAGGGCTATCGTCGGCATACCTCCATGCATACCCCAGCGCGCCTGCATGACATCGCCCCCTCCTACGGTAACCTGACCGGTGCTTGGACCTGCCCGCTGACCATCGACGAGGACAATAGGCGCCTCAGTCATCAGCGCGTGCCCGATGCCTTCCTGCATGAGCGAGAAGCCCGGTCCGGATGTGACCGTCATCGCTTTCACACCCGACCACGATGCGCCGACGCACGAGCAGACGGAGCCTATCTCGTCTTCCATCTGCTGGAAAACGGCTCCCACTTCGGGAAACCTGGAAGCGATGTGCTCCATCACCTCTGTCGTGGGAGTGATCGGATACCCGGCATAGTAGCCGCACCGCGCGGCAACGGCACCTTCGGCCACCGCGTCAGCCCCAGACATATAGTACCGACCGGGGGACATCACGCTGCTAACTGTTCGCCACGGCATACATACCTCTTCACCGGCTCGCTGTTGAGGAACCGGAATGTCACCCATTATAGACCATGGATTTCCGCATGCGAACGGGTGGAACAGGTACAAGTCTGTCACATCCCCATCGCCATCCGATACAATGCAGCCTGCAACAGGGAGGACCCTCATGCACACGCTTCACCCCGAAGGTCACGTCACCACACCGGCAGGATTCGAAGCCGGGGCGGTCAGCGCCGGCATCAAGTACCCGGACAGACCGGATCTCGCAATAATTGCGTCCCAAAGCGATTGCACAGCCGCTGGCGTATTCACCCGCAACGCAATCAAGTCAGCTCCGGTACTCCTCTCCGAGGAACGACTGGCAGACGGCCGGGCACAGGCCGTGGTAGTGAACTCGGGATGCGCCAACGCATGCACCGGCCAACGTGGCATCGAAGACGCCCGCACGATGACCCGCATAGCGGCCACGCAGCTCGGTCTTTCTGAAGAGATGGTGCTTGCAGCCGGAACGGGAGTCATCGGCACGTTTCTACCGCTTGAGCGAATCGAACGTGGCATCGCCGGTCTCGCCTTGTCGCGAGAGCTCGGGCCACAGTTCGCACGCGCGATCATGACTACGGACACCCGCACGAAAGAGGCCGCAGCCTCGGTGGATACCGGATGCGGCCGATACAGCATCGGAGCCGCAGCCAAGGGTTCGGGGATGATTCATCCAAACATGGGAACGCTGCTTGCCTTTATCACTACAGACGCAGCCGTGGAACCAGGATATCTGAAGAGCATTCTAGCGCGGACGGTGGACGCAACACTCAACATGGTGACTATCGATGGCGATACGAGCCCGAGCGACTCAGCCTTCATTCTCGCAAACGGGGCTTCCAATCATCCGCTCATCAACGACGAGAACGACAGCGGATTCGCCAACGCCCTCCAGAGCGTCTGCGAGTTGCTGGCGAAGAAGATTGCAGCCGACGGTGAAGGCGCGACCCGGCTGCTCGAAGTGCTGGTAACCGGTGCAGCCAGTGAGACCGATGCTCGCATGGCAGCCCGGACGGTGGCTAGTTCGCCGCTGGTGAAATCGGCCATCAACGGCGCTGACCCTAATTGGGGGCGCATAGTGTGCGCAGTCGGCCGGAGCAGAGCAGCGGTGGAACCCAGCCGGGTGGGCATGAAAATGAACGGGACACCCGTTATGATGAAAGGTATTCCCGTGTCGTTCTCGGAGCCGGACATGCGTGCCTCTCTGGCGTCAGCCGAGATACTGGTCGAGGTAGACCTGGCATTGGGCACAGGCAGTGCGACTGCCTGGGGATGTGACCTGTCACGTGACTATGTTAGTATTAACGCTTCCTACACTACGTAACCCGGAACGCTGGTGACCGAACAGTTAGTAGTTGTAAAAATCGGCGGTAGCACTCTCGGACGCAACGATACTTCGATTGCCGACCTCGTGGCGCTCCAGCATCTCAACAGGCGCATCATCGTTGTCCACGGGGGAGGTGGCGAGGTAAGTCGCTGGCTTTCGCATCTGGGCTACGAAGCCCGCTTCGTGAACGGTCTACGCGTCACCGGCGCGCAGGAATTGGACGTCGTGGCCGCAGTCCTGTCCGGTCTCGTCAACAAGCGCCTGGTACTTGCACTGAACGCCGCGGGCGGCAGAGCTTTCGGATTGTCCGGCGTCGATGCAGGGTTTCTGCATGCCAGAGTATCGAACGAATCGCTTGGCTATGTCGGCACGATTACGCGGGTGGAGCCCGCCGTCATTGCATCGCTGCTGGATGACGGATTCCTTCCGGTGGTGTCATCCATCTGCTGGGGTGAGCAGGACAGCAGACCGACTCTGCTCAATGTGAATGCCGATGACGTGGCTGTGGAGATAGCCGCAACAGCAGGGGCAGCCCGTCTCATCTATCTCACGGATGTGCCGGGCATCATGGATGACAATAAGAACGTGCTACCCCGACTCACAAACAGCCAGGTAGACAATCTCATCGCATCCGGCACAATTGCCGGCGGCATGGTTCCAAAGGCCCGCGCATGCATGGCGGCCTCGCAGCATGTCGCCAAGGCGCGTATCATAGACGGTACGGTGGAACACGCGCTGCTACGCGAGTTCGATGAAGGCACAGGAGGTACATCAGTTGTCAGAGACGAACTGGCATGAAGTAGAAGAACGCCTTTACCTGCGGACCTTCCGTAGAGTGCCGGTCACGCTCGTTCGTGGTACGGGCGTGCGCGCATGGGACGACGCCGGGAAAGAGTACCTGGACTTCGTGGCTGGCTGGGCCGTGAATGCGCTCGGTCATTGTCATCCTGTACTCGTCGAGGCGATCGAGACCCAGGCCCACACACTTATCCACACGTCCAACCAGTTCTACACGGTGCCTCAGCTGGAACTGGCAGAGGTGCTTATCGACAACAGCTGCATGGACCGCATTTTCCTGTGCAACAGCGGCGTTGAAGCGACAGAGGGCGCCGTGAAGCTCGCCCGGCGTTACGGCAAGCTCCACATGAACGGTGCGTACGAAGTCATTACCGTGGGAAACTCCTTCCACGGGCGTACTATCGCAATGACGGCGGCAACCGCCCAGCCACACTATCACGAGCTGTACACACCGCTTCCGCCGGGCTTTATCAACGTCGAATGGAACGACGTCGAGGCAATCGCAGAGGCGATTACCGACCAGACGTGCGCCATCATGGTCGAGGCGGTACAGGGCGAATCCGGAGTCAGGATACCGTCGCAGGACTACCTTCCACGCATCAGAAAGCTGTGCGACGAGAAGGGTGTACTGATGATTCTCGACGAAGTGCAGACCGGAATAGGTCGACTCGGCACTCTCTTTGCATACCAGCAGGCGGGCGCGGAGCCCGACATCATAACGCTCGCCAAAGGTCTTGGCTCCGGCGTGCCGATAGGGGCGTTCCTCGCGAAAGAGAATGCCTCGGCGTTCCAACCCGGCGACCACGGTTCGACTTTCGGAGGCAATCCACTCACCTGTGCGGCAGCCAACGCGGTTGTGCGCTATATAGTAGAGAACGACATCCCGGCACATGTCCGCCATGTCGGAGGCTATTTCCTCGACCGCCTGTGGGACATAGTCCATGATTTCCCGGTCGCACGCACTGCCCGGGGACAGGGCCTGTTGCTGGCACTTGAACTCGAACAGGACATCGCACAGGATGTGCTGCTTCAATGTATGAATGAAGGCCTTTTGGTGAACAAGGTAAGGCCAGATACGCTCAGATTCATGCCGCCGCTCATCCTGACCGA
>CAZKHH010000094.1:0-7311 GCA_964552485.1 uncultured Dehalococcoidales bacterium
ACCGGGGTCAAACTTGAATAATGTAGCACAGTGCGTACGCGGGGTGCAAGATACCTACGGGATGGATACGCCATGGCGCGGCAGTTTGCAGCGATCGCCGTGCCTCCACGCCTGTACCTGTTATCAGCATACTCTCCTCTAAGGCAAGACCCGTGTAGCAGCGTCAGGAAAGCATCACGTAGGAGCGGGTCTCGCTTTTCGCCGGCTAAGCCAGGAAGGCGTCCTGCGCCCGATCGGCTGGCGCTGTCGCAGGTGCAGCCCATCCGGCAGGCTACAGATTCATGACTGGCTTCGATTCAGCCATGAATCCGGGTCCACCTTCGAGATGACAGGGACATATTTTCCCGCAGGCGTCGGTTCGATATGTTCGACGATCTCAACTGTAATTCTGATATCCGGCCCCAGGCTTTGGCGCAGCATGTCTTCTGCTTTCAGCCTAAATCTGCGCTGTGCGTCGAGCGTTGCTGCATCAGGAACAACGAAACGCCCGGTCAAATGGTCCAGATCCTCCTGTACGTACTGCAACTGCGTGACGCCCAAAGAGGCGAATCCATCCCTCTCCACGCCGTTGCCGACGATTCGCGCACCAGACCTCGTATAGATGGTGTCGCACCGCCGTCCGGACAGACGATCTATCAGGGGCATGCTTCGTCCGCAGGGGCATGAGTCGACTGAATACGAGCCGACATCCCCTGTGTCGTAGCGTATGAACGGCATCCCTCGGGCGCGGAGGTTAGTGACCAGGACCCGGCCCTCTGTGCCGCGGCTCACGGGCTGACCATTCGCATCAACAATCTCCAGCACGAGATCCTGAGCGAAGACGTGCATTCCGACATGTGCCTCACATTCGGTAGCTAGAAGGGAGTTCTCGCTGGTGCCATACCGCGAATAGGGCTCGACTCCAAACGCGTCTCGAATCAGAGTACGCTGGTGCTCGAACACCTGCTCGCCACCTGTGAGTACAGCGTGCAATGGAGGGGTGGGCCGGCCTGAATCGCGGATGTGGCTGGCAATGAGGGCGAGAGTGCTGGGGTAACCCGCAATCGCCTTGGGCCTCTTGCGGTCAAGCAGCCGTACTGCTGCATCAAGATTCTCTTGCGTAACCGACTTCAGGGGAACTCGCGTCTCACGTCGAAACGCGGCGCTCACAGGACGGATTGCCCTTTCCAACCACGTAGGAGCGGCCTGGTAGTGCGCAGAGAAAGTGACAACTTTGTCGCCAAGCGTAATACCGGCCCACTCCATGGCTAGCAGACCGCGCGCCTGGCCATAGCTGTGCCGGTCATGTTTAGTCGTGAAGAACGAAAGGGGGCTGCCCGTTGAACCGCCTGTGTCCAAGCGGATCAGTGCTTTCCGCGCAACATTGTCAGCAATGAGACCTTCTGTCTGACTGCGCACGATGGATTTCGTCAGCACAGGCAGTCTGGCAAGGTCGGAGACTGCGCGAATGTCACCGGGTCGCAGGCCCAGTTTTTGCATCACGTGTCGATAGCAGGGTACATGCGAGTAGGCATGTTGTATCGACTGTGTCAGCCTTTCACGCTGAAGCGCCTCAATCTCCTCCACTTGCCACCACTGGCTGGCTTGAAGCTCGGCGAGACTGGAAACGCAGTGGCACTTTCGGATAGTGTCCAGAGTAGGAGCCAGCAGACGGCTGGCCAAGGTGCCGTAGACTTCCATGTCACTCAGTCCTGTACAACTCAATCTACCACTGCCAGAGGACTGATGTAACCCCTGCCGGCATAGTTCCTTGGTTTCGCCTCGTAACGCATGCTGCACATGTCAGGACAAGGTCGGATCAAGAAAGTGACAGTGCACTTGAGCGAACGGCGCTGGCAGATTCGCAGACCTTGTCATGTCTCCGCTGACTGGCGGCCAGCCACGGCACCTTGCTCGCATCCTCGTAGTCATAATCTCAGGCGCCATTGCCATAATCGTTTCGCAGATGGGCCTCGAGTCCACCATTGTGGGCCTTGCTTCGATAAAGACCGAGGACAGACAAGACCGGGCATCCGAGCAGACACGAGCGCAGCAGGTACAGCAGCAATTCCACGGACGCCAGCATCGCACCGCACTGACTCAATGGAGAGTTCACACACGGTAGTGGAAAGCACGGCTGCCATGCGGGACGTCATACAGCAACGGGAATTGGACCAGCAGCGCACCTGCCAGCTGGCGCTGGGAGTTTAACTGGCGTCCCTGGAGGGATTCGAACCCACGACCCGCTGCTTAGAAGGCAGCCGCTCTATCCACTGAGCTACAGGGACGTACGTACAGTCTACCACGTCAAAGTCCGGTGGATGAGACTGTCACCGTCATCGTCATTCCTCGCTCTTGGATGAGCTGCCGGCCGACGCTCCTCTTGAATCAGTGGTGTAGAAGCCGGGACCTTTGAACACGATCGGCACGGGTGAGAATACTCTTCTCGCCCCTTCGCCGCAATGAGGACAGGCAGCTATAGGCCGATCCTTGAAACTCTGACGAACATCGAAATCGCACTGACACTTATCACAATGATATACGTAGGTTGGCACCGGTAGTCCTCCTGTGGACACCACACGTCATTCGCTGGCTTCCGAAGAGCGTTCCTCCTCATCGCCGTTAACGTCACCGGACTCGAGCTTTTCCTCTTCAGAAACCGTATCCACTTCGACGAAGCCGGAGCCGGTCTCAGAAGGCTCGGTCACTATCTCTTCAGCCTCCTCTTCGCCTTCGGTAGCACTACCCTCTTCAGCGGTCGCCTCTGTCCCGGCGGGCTCAACGGCCTCGGCTTCTACCTCGGCCTCTGCGCTCGCTCGCATAGTCTCCACTTTCTCTTCCATGGGTTGGAAATCACCGTTAAGGTCGACCCTGCCCTCTTCAAAATCAGGTCTATGAGCCAGCAGAATATGCTTGTCAAGACAGTACGCATGGACATACGCACCGCATGAACAACGAAATGCAACGCGACTGAACAGCAGGGGTCCGCCACATACGGAACAATTCATCCGACACCTCCGGTGATTAGCACTCGTGCCTACGGACTGCTAATTATAGGTCACAGGTCCACTCGAAGCAAGTAGAACGTAGGTGATGTGTCACTAGTCCATTGGACGAGTACAGTAGGTTGACACTCATGCGGAGTATGAATACCATTCACTTCAGAGACAGGCATGAAGTGGTACTGGCTGGGCTGTGCGTCTCCCCTCTGGATCGGATCCCCTGTTGAAATCCCTCTTCGCCAGACCGGCCGCTCTGCGGTCTGGGGTTTTGTCTCACTCTTTGAAAGGAGGTCCCAGCATGAAGAAGAAAAGCATTAGAGACGTCGGAGTTGCCGGCAAGCGAGTGCTGGTGCGAGTGGATTTCAATGTGCCGTTCGCCAAGGAGTCAGGCAGGATCAGTGATGACACGCGCATACGCGCGGCTATGCCCACGATTCAGTTTCTTAGAGATGCGGGAGCCCGTACGATCCTCGGTTCGCATCTTGGTCGACCCAAGGGTAAGGTCGCCGAGGACATGCGCCTTGAGCCGGTAGCCGCCAGGCTCTCAGACTTGCTCGGGACGACGGTCAAGTACGTTAGAGACTGCATCGGCCCCGAAGCTGAGCAGGCGGCCAACGGACTCAAGGACGGCGAGGTCCTACTCCTTGAGAACCTCAGATTCCACGCAGAAGAAGAGAAGAACGCCCCGGAGTTCGCGCGACAACTGGCGTCACTTGCCGATGTATATGTTAACGATGCCTTCGGCACGGCACACCGCGCCCACGCCTCAACCGAGGGGGTAACGCACTACCTGCCAGCAGTGGCGGGCCTGCTCATGGAGAAGGAACTCGAGGCGCTCGGGGGCCTTCTCGAACAGCCGGCAAGGCCGTTCGCCTGCGTGTTCGGCGGAGCCAAGATAAGTGACAAGGTCGGGATGATCAAGACCATGCTTCAGCGCGTGGACCTCGTTCTGGTCGGTGGGGGACTGGCTGCCACATTCCTGAAGGCGCTGGGCCTGGAAGTCGGGTCGTCACTCGTCGAGGAGGACATGCTTCAGGAAACGCGCGACATTCTGAAGGAGTCCGGCCGAACTGGAGTACCAGTCCTGTTGCCATCCGACATACTTGTGGCTCCCGAGGTGAAAGCAGGCGCGCGCACACGCGTTGTCCAGGTTACTGGCGTGCCCGCCGACCAGGGCATCGTCGACATAGGGCCCGCAACTGTTCACCATTTCTTCAGCAAGCTCGAGTCGTGCCGCACCGTGTTGTGGAACGGTCCCATGGGCATCTATGAAATTGGCCAGTTTTCAATCGGGACGCGCAGCCTCATCAACTACCTCGCCTCGTTCGACGCAAAGACAGTTATCGGTGGCGGTTCCAGTGTGGACGCAGTACAAGAGATGGGGTTATCTGAACATGTGACGCACGTCTCGACCGGCGGTGGGGCCACCCTTGAACTGCTCGAGAACGGAACGCTTCCCGGCGTAGAAGCACTCAACGATGCCTAGAGACACGCTCTCCGGAAAGGACACTGTATGAGAACACCGCTTGTTGCAGGCAACTGGAAGATGAACTGCACAGTCGATGAGTCGATTGCCCTCGTCTCATCAATACGTCAGAATCTCGGGACGGTCACGAATGTGGAAGTGGCGGTGTGCCCTCCTTTTACCTCGCTCAAGCCGATCGCCGACCTGCTGCAGACTTCGAGCATCCGCGTGGGCGCACAGGATGTCTTCCACGAGGACGCAGGGGCCTACACAGGAGAGATTTCTCCTCTCATGCTCAAGAACCTCTGTCACTACTGCATCGTCGGCCACTCGGAGCGACGCAGCATGTTCGGCGATACGGATGACATGGTCGCGCGCAAGTTCGCTGCGCTCAGGGCGCATCAGATGGTGCCTATACTCTGTATCGGTGAGAGCCTGGAGCAGAACGAAGCAGGCGAGACGGCGCAGGTCATAGAGCGACAGGTAAAGGCAGTGTTCGGCAAGAATACTCCCGCTGCTGATTCCGTGCTGGCATACGAACCGGTCTGGGCGATCGGTACCGGCAAGGCAGCTGAACCTGCTGCCGTCAATGAGACTATCGTGATGATCCGTCGCCTCCTCTCAGAGCTCTCGGACGAGGCAACCGCCAATTCAATACGCATTCTTTACGGCGGCAGCGTAAATTCCGACAACGCGAGCGCCTACATCAGCAAGAGTGACATCGACGGCTATCTGGTCGGCGGAGCAAGCCTGAAAGCAGGCGACTTCTGCGGCATCGTCTCCAGGACGGCGTCCCAGCGCTAGGCCGAGGCGCCGCTGCGTGCCGTGGTACCATCCGACAGTGCACACCATCGTTGCAATCGTCGGACCTACCGCAGTCGGCAAGACCGAACTGTCGCTCAGACTTGGCTCCCTCATGCCGGTTGAAATCATCAATGCCGATAGCCGCCAGGTCTACCGGTACATGGACATTGGCACCGGCAAGCCCACGGCGGAGGAGCGCGCACAGGTCCGCCATCACCTCATTGACGTGGTCGACCCTGACGAAAGTTTTTCATTGGCGGCGTATACCGGACAGGCGTACCAGGCACTCGATGAAATCGATGTTCTGGGCAAACTCCCTCTCCTTGTCGGCGGAACCGGCCAATACGTGTGGTCGCTACTTGAAGGATGGGACGTGCCACGCATACCCCCTGATCAGGAGTTCCGCGAATCGATGGAAAACCGTGCACGTGCGCACGGTGCCTCGACGCTACATGAGGAACTGAGAGGCATTGACCCGGTGGCCGCCGACCGTATCCAGGCACAGAATCTGCGGCGGGTTATAAGGGCCCTCGAGCTGCACCGGGCCACCGGCGAGTTGCCGTCAGATGTCCTGTGGCGACGTAGAGGCGTTCCAGTCGATGCGCTCATCATCGGGCTGTCTATCGACAAGAACGCGCTTGTTGCGAGAGTAGATGCACGAATTGATAGAATGGTGCGTCAAGGCTTCGCCGAAGAAGTGCGTTCTCTGCTGGATATGGGATACGGCGAGGGACTTCCTGCGATGTCCAGCATTGGATACAGAGAAATGATTGAATACGTTGAAGCAAAGACTTCGCTCGACGAAGCTATTGCCGGAATACGTCGGGAGACCCGGCGCCTCATCAGACGGCAGCGGGCGTGGTTTCGGGAAACTGACCCGAGAATACACTGGCTCGACTATACACGGCCGGACGAGGCACTCGATCAAGCCGCGAGCCTGATTGAAGGAGCAGCCAGGTGAATTTCACCAAGTACCATGGTGCCGGCAACGACTTCGTAGTCATTGATGCGCGCACACACGATCTGGATTGGCCCGGATTGGCCCGTGCCATGTGCATTCGCCACTTTGGCATCGGTGCTGACGGAATCATCCTTGTGGCCGACCATGATGGTGAACTCTGCATGCGCATGTTCAATCCGGACGGCTCAGAGGCTGAAGCATGCGGCAACGGTCTGCGGTGTTTCGTCAAACATGTCGTCGATACCGGTCTCGTTAAGACGGACGCCTTTGTCGTATACACCCTGGGCGGCCCGCGGCAGGTGGTTGCATTCCGCAGTCGCGAGGGCACTGTTGATGAAGTGGAGCTTTCAATGGGTGCCCCGAACTTCGCAGCGCGTGAGATGCCTGCTAATGTGCCCGACCACCAGGCTCCTTTACTCGATGTTCCTGTTCAGGTCTCTGGACATGCTCTGCGTGTGAACCTCGTATCGCTGGGGAATCCACACGCAGTAATGTTCCTGGATGCCCAGCCGAACACGTACCCGCTTGGTACAATTGGACCGTTGGTCGAACATCATGAGATGTTTCCTTCCCGCGTTAACTTTGAGATTGCGCGGATACGTGGCAGAGCGGATATCGATGCGCGTGTGTGGGAGCGCGGCGCAGGCGAAACACTGGCGTGCGGAAGCGGCGCATGTGCGATTGCGGTGACCGGTATAGTGCACGGCCTGTGCGACAACGTTGTCAACGTTCATCTGCCTGGCGGAGAACTGACGATTACATGGCCTGGTGGGCAGGAAGAAGTGAAGCTGCGTGGACCTGTAGTACGTGTGTTCACCGGAAACTGGCCAGACTGACTTCGTAGAGAGAGGTGACAATGCAGTTCGCGAAGAGACTTGACCGGCTTCCCCCGTATCTGTTTGTGGACATCAACCGGCGCATCGCCGATCTACGCGCGCAGGGTATCGATATTGTGACGTTTGCTATCGGCGATCCGGACATGCCGACTCCCGGACACATCATCGACCGCATCTGCCGCGAAGCCCACGTTCCTGCGAACCACAGGTATCCGGAGACCGACGGCCTCCCGGAACTCCACGAGGCGATTGCAGACTGGTACG
>CAZKHH010000095.1:0-7095 GCA_964552485.1 uncultured Dehalococcoidales bacterium
GTGCAATCGCTGCCGAGCTTGATCTTCCTCCGGGACGCGCGATTGAGGGGCGAGAGCTCAACGATATGAGCGACAAAGAACTCGCCACAGAGATCGAAGGTATCTCCGTCTTTGCGCGCATCGAACCGGCTCACAAGCATCGAATAGTTACCGCACTGAAGAAAAACGGGCACATCGTTGCGATGACCGGCGATGGTGTGAACGATGCGCCCGCGCTTAAAGCAGCGAGCATAGGGATTGCCATGGGGCGGAGCGGCACCGATGTCGCGAAGGAGTCCGCCGACATGGTGCTTGCCGACGACGATTTCGCCACCATAGTAGTAGCAATCGCAGAAGGCCGTGCCATATTCAATCGGCTGCGAAATGTCATCCTCTTCCTGCTGAGCACCAACATCGGAGAGCTGTTCGCTCTCGTTCTGACCGTGGCTCTTGTCGGCAAGGCTCCACTGACAGCGTTGCAGATAATATGGGTCAATCTCGTGACCGAGACGGTTTCGGCCATACCCCTCGGACTGGAAAAGAAGTCAGGACAGGAGCTACAGCAACCGCCCCGGCATCCATCGGTGGGCCTCGTATATCCCGGCCTGGTAATGCGAATGCTGTTCCTCGCCGCCATAATGGGTGGCGGCGTCTTTGCAGTATTCAGATGGGCCGCTCCCCGGATGTCACTGGAAGAGGCCAGGACTCTCGCTTTCTGCACGATGGTGGCATTCGAGTGGTTCCGCGCCTTCAACGCCCGTTCGGACGAGCGCACCGTATGGTCCCTCGGATTCTTCAGCAACCGGTATCTGCTTATCGGAATAGGCGCTGCAATCCTCCTTCAGCTCGGTGCAGTCTATCTGCCGTTTGCGCAGGTTGCCTTCAAGACGGTGCCGCTCGCAGCAGAACAATGGGCTATCGCTTTGGCGGCAGGGGGTTCGCTGTTCATTCTCGAAGAGACCCGGAAGCTGATTGCGCCCCGTCTCTTCTCACGAGGCAAGTGGAACCCGGCAGGATGGCTTCCCTGGACAGACTGAGCCCTGCATGTCCGGCGGCCTGTTCCCGCTGACAGCCTCATTGCCGCGCTATATGCCCCGTGGTACCATGCATCAACCATCCGGTTGCACGTAGCGGTACCCGTTATCGATGCGTTGTCGGCCTTTCATAAAGGGCAGGCTACATTCGCGGCGCAGCCACACTTCGCTTGAAGGAGGAACACACTTGGATTTCGAACTGACTGAAGAGCAGAAGATGTTTCAGTCCATGCTCAAAGACTTCGTGGACAATGAAATCGCCCCCTGTGCAGCGCAATGGGACGAAACAGAGGAGTTTCCTGCCGATGCAATCCGAAAGATGGCTGAACTGGGACTGTTCGGCCTTCACCTGCCCGAGGAGTACGGGGGCAGCGGCGACGACCTCACCTTTGTCCTGGCCTGTGAACAACTTGCGAGGGGATCAGGTGGTCTGTCCAGCATCTACATCACGACCGTGAGCCTCGCTATCGCCCCGATCGTGATGTTCGGCAACGAGGAACAGAAGAAGAAGTACATCCCCCGCGTCGCCAACGAGGGCGCGACCGTCGCATTTGCGCTGACTGAAGCAATGGCAGGGAGCGACGTTGCGGGACTCGACATGAAATACAGTCGCGACGGCGACTATTACATCCTCAACGGCACGAAGATATTCATAACAAACGGTGCAGAGGCAGATTTTCTCATTACCTTCGCGACGAAGGACAAGTCACTCGGTTACAAGGGCATCAGCGCCTTCATCGTGGACAAGAACACTCCCGGCTTTTCGGTCGGCAAACTGGAAAAGAAGATGGGACTCCACCCGGCGTCAGCAGCGGAACTAGTCTTTGACAATTGCAAAGTTCCTGCTGAGAACCTCCTCGGCGAGGAAGGACGGGGGTTTAAAGTCGCACTCAGGGCTATTGATGCGTGTCGGGTCTCCATTGCGGCCCAGAGCGTTGGACTGGCCCAGGCCGCATACGATGCCGCTATTGCATACGCACAGGAACGGAAGCAGTTTGGTGTGCAGATAGCACGTCACCAGGGCCTCCAGTTCATGATTGCCGATATGGCCGTAGACCTGGATGCTGCCCGGCTGCTTACCTACCGGGCAGCCTGGCAACAGCAAACAACGGGAGAGGTCGCAGCCAAAGAACCGGCCATGGCCAAGCTTTTCGCCAGCGAGGCGGCCCATCGAATCGCACACAAGGCCATCCAGATTCACGGCGGATACGGGTACACGAAGGAGTTCGCCGTTGAGAGAATCTATAGAGACCAGCGCATCATGGAGCTCTTCGAGGGCACGTCGGAGATGCAGCGCTGGACAATTGCACGACAAGTCACCGGGTTGAAATAGACGCGTACCTGAAAGCGCAAGGGAGTCGGCTGATGGATTTCGAACTCACCGAAGAACAGAAGATGTTCCAGTCAATGGTTCGCGATTTTGTTGATAACGAGATCGCGCCTCACGCTGCAGCATGGGACGAGACGGAGGAATTCCCCCGGGAAGTCATCAGAAAGATGGCGGAGGTCGGCCTCTACGGACTGCACATGCCCGAGGAATACGGAGGGAGCGGCGATGACATCACCTTCGTTCTCGCCGTCGAAGAGATATCGCGCGGATGCGCGGGGCTCGGCGCATCATACGTCACGACAATGAGTCTGGCGATGAACCCGATCGTCATGCACGGCTCGGAAGACCAGAAGAGCCGTTACATTCCCCGTGTCATAGAAGGCGCTAATGTCTCTTTCGGTCTGACCGAAGCGATGGCGGGAAGTGACGTGGCCAATCTTGATACCCGGTATGAACGGGATGAGGACGACTTCCTATTGAACGGCACCAAGATATTCATCACCAATGGGGCCGAGGCCGATTTCCTCGTCACGTTTGCGACAAGAGACAAGTCACTTGGATACAAGGGCATCAGCGCGTTCATCGTCGAACGGGATACGCCCGGGTTCTCGGTCGGGAAGCTGGAGAAGAAGATGGGCATGCACCCCGCATCCGCAGCGGAGCTCGTTTTCGACAACTGCCGCGTTCCTGCCTCAAACCTCATTGGCGAAGAGGGCAAAGGATTCGGTATTGCATTGCAGGCGATAGACACGTGTCGCGTCTGCGTAGCCGCTCAGGCCGTCGGTATTTCGCAGGCCGCTTACGACGCAGCCATCGCCTATGCAAAGGAACGGAAACAGTTCGGCGTCGAAATCGCACGCCACCAGGGCCTCCAGTTCATGATAGCCGATATGGCAGTAGACCTCGATGCTGCACGACTTCTCACATATCGCGCAGCATGGCAGATACAAACCACGGGCAAAGCCTCTGCCAAGGAACCGGCCATGGCCAAGCTGTTCGCATCAGAAGCCGCCCACCGCATCTGCCATCGGGCGATACAGATACACGGTGGATACGGGTACACCCGCGAGTTCGCAGTGGAGCGCCTGTACCGTGATCAACGGATAACAGAGATTTACGAGGGAACATCCGAGATGCAGCGCTGGACCATCGCACGGCAGATAACGGCGCTCAAGTAACACAGAATCTGGCGGGGAGTATCGCACGCAGATGAATTTCGACCTCGATGAAGAGACCACAATGTTCCAGTCCATGATTCGCGACTTTGTCGCGAACGAAATTGAGCCATGCGCATCAGCATGGGATGAGTCTGACGAGTTCCCGCACGACATGGTCAAGAAGATGGCGAACGTAGGGCTCTATGGAGTAGGTCTGCCGGAAGAATTCGGCGGCATGGGAGACGAGATCACCTTCACGATTGCTGCTGAAGAGGTCTCCCGAGGGTCAGCCGGGCTAGGGATATCGTATCTGGTGAGCCTTGGCCTCGCCATGTATCCAATAACAATCCATGGCACGCACGAGCAGAAAGCCCGATATGTCCCGAGAGTCATTGAGGGCGCCACGGTCGCTTTTGCCCTCACTGAAGCGATGGCCGGGAGCGATGTTGCCAACCTGGAAATGCGCTACGAGAAAGATGGCGACTCGTACATCCTTAACGGGACCAAGGTGTTCATCACAAATGGAGCGGAAGCTGATTTCGTCACAACATTCGCCACATGCGACAGGTCGTTCGGCTACAAGGGCATAAGTGCATTCGTTGTCGAACGTGGTACACCTGGGTTCTCAGTCGGCAAGCTGGAACGCAAGATGGGCATCCACCCTGCATCCGCAGCCGAGCTGGTGTTCGACAACTGCAGGATACCGGCCGGGAACCTCATCGGCGAGGAGGGCAAGGGCTTCCGCATCGCGATGGAATCCATCGATGCAAGTCGTGTTACCATTGCGGCCCAGGCATTGGGAATCGCTCAGGCTGCGTATGACGCGGCCGTCTCGTATGCTGAGGAGCGAAAGCAGTTCGGTGTCGAAATCGCACGCCACCAGGGACTCCAGTTCATGATTGCCGACATGGCCGTAGACCTGGATGCTGCCCGGCTGCTTACCTACAGGACAGCATGGCTCACTAAGCAACAGGGCAAGACGCCCCTCAAAGAAGCTGCCATGGCCAAGCTCTATGCGTCTGAAGCGGCACACCGCATCTGTCACCGTGCGATACAGATACACGGCGGCTACGGGTATACGCGGGAGTTCGCCGTGGAACGCTTCTACCGGGACCAGCGCATCACGGAAATCTACGAAGGGACTTCCGAGATGCAGCGCTGGACCATTGCACGACAAATAACAGCGATGAAGTAGTTTTCGGGTGACGCCCGACGGCGCCGGCTGGCACCAATCAGATGTAGCGGCGGGTCGAGCCACGCCGGGGACAGCCATCTGGGGACACGGGATGTGGGCGATAAGAAACAACGGGGACGCGCTCAGCGCGTCCCCGTTGCATGGCTCCTGTTGAAACGGTCTTGCCGGTTCTAGCCGCCCTTCATCTTGGTAGTGGCCTCTCGAATCTCGTCGATTGAGGCCTCCTCCTCTACCGTCGACAGGTCACCCATATCCTTGCCTGTCAGCAGAGCCTTCATCACGCGGCGCATAATCTTGCCGCTCTTTGTCTTGGGCAGCATATTGACGAACTGGATGTCGCCGATAACCACGATGGGGCCCATCGTCTTCCGTACGTGGGCGATGAGTTCCTTCTTCAGTTCATCGCTCGGCTCATACTCCTTTGAGAGGACAACGAACGCGCTCGCAACCTCGCCCCTCAACTCATCGGGCACGCCCGAGACACCCGCTTCGACAATGGCAGGGTGCGAGACCAGCGCGCTCTCAACCTCAATCGTGCCGATGCGGTGCGCGGCGATCTTGATGACTTCGTCCGCCCTGCCGGCAAACCAGATGTAACCATCCTCGTCTGTGGACGCCGAGTCGCCCGCGTAGTACGAACCCTTGGTGCCTTCCTTGGTCTCCCAGTAGTCCTGCTTATACCGCTCGGGGTCTCCCCACAGCGTCGCGGTCAGACCAGGGAACGGTTTCCGGATGACGAGAACGCCCTTTTCGCCGGGTTCGACCACGTGGCCGTCCTTCTCATCTACCACCTCGGCGATGATGCCGGGCACGGCTCGTGAGGCGGAGCCTGGCTTTATGGGCGCGATCGCTATACCGTACGGATTGCCGATGATAGGACCTCCGGTTTCGGTCTGCCACATGTGATCGATCACGGGGACGGCTCCGTCAAACACGTCGTTCTGTATCCACTCCCAGGCGGCCGGATTCAGCACCTCACCGGCGCATAGAACTCGCTCCACAGAGCTGAGGTCGTGCTTCTGTGCGTGCTCGATACCGAGCCGGCGTAGACCACGGATTCCAGTCGGAGAGAACCAACAGCCGGTCACCTGGTACCGCTCCACGAGGTCCCACCACATATCCGGGCGCGGATAGTCAGGCGTGCCGGAGTACAGGATGGATGTGCAGCCGACCAGCAAGGGCCCATACACATTGTAGCTGTGGCCGACTATCCAGCCAATGTCGGACGTACAGAACCACATGTCTTCGGGCTTAAGGTCGTATATCCACTTGGCCTGTGAGTAGATGTAAACCTGGTAACCACCATGCCTCTGTACCGTAACCTTGGGCTTGGCCGTGGTGCCCGACGTCGGCATGACGAAGAGGACCTCATTGGCTTCCATGGGAGTGACATCTCCGCTCTGTCCCTCGCCCCTGGCGAGGAACTCTTCCCATGTGATATCCCTGCCGTCGGCCATCTTGACTTCGGTCACACCGGTCTTCAAAACGACCATGTTCTTGATCTGCGCCGGGTTCTCCAGCATGTCGATGGCATCGTCGACCATGACCTTCAAAGGCACCGGCTTGCCGCGTCGCGTACCTGCATCCTGCGCAAAGATATATTTCGCCTCTGTCAGCGCAAGCCTGTCCGCAACCGCACCGGGCGAGAAGCCGGCGAAGATAGCCATGTGGATGGCGCCTATCCGGGCGCACGCAAGCATGATTACGGCCGCTTCAACGCCCATAGGCATGTAGATGGCAACACGGTCGCCTTTCTCCACGCCAAGTCCGCGCAGCGCTGCCGCATGCTTCTTCACCATATCGAGCAGCTGGCTGTACGTCACAGTGCGCGAGACGCCGGTGTCTCCATCTTCTGCAATGAATGCTGCCTTTGCTCCGTAGCCCTTCTGGACCTTGTAATCAACGCAGCTATAGCAGATGTTGGTCATTCCTCCACCGTACCAGCGGAACGTGGGATAATCCCACTCGAGGACGTTGTCCCAATCCTTGAACCAGAAGATGTCGTCCATCGCGGCGATAGCTGCATCCTCCCAGAATCCTTCGTAATCCTCCTCGGCCTCCTTTATGAAGCCCATCACCTGTGGTGGAAACAGTTGTGTCATATTACGTAGTTCTCCTTTCTCTGCGTTTGCGCGCAGATTTCAATTCCTGTTGCGGGGGAGCCTCGGCGATTGTAACAACCGATTCTGTGATTATCAACGAACCCTGGAGCCGGGCAGTACGCATGCTCACACTCTGCAGGCCGGCACTTCGGGTTAGCGCGAAGGAGACCTGCGCCGCCCCAGCCTGGACACAAGCCACAGCAGCCCAACGATTAAGTAGAAAGGTGGCACCGGAAATGAGAATCCTGCTCCAGTCGAACGCGTGATAGTAACCTCGGGCCTGTCTCTTGGCGGAGAC
>CAZKHH010000096.1:0-7052 GCA_964552485.1 uncultured Dehalococcoidales bacterium
GAACGCTGCCCGGCCCAAGTCTGTGCCGGTAGCACCATTCCAACTGGTCGACGACTCCTTCGCGGGCTGCGGAGTAGAACGTTCCCGCAACCGCAGGCTTCCTCACTCCCATCACGCCGCCTCTTCCGAATCATCGGACGCGGCAGCCTGCTCTTCCGACGGAGTCTCAGCCGCTTCCCGGCGCATCTTCTCGGCCTCGTCACGAAGCCAGCGGTGCAACTCGTCGAGCGCCGGAGGCACCACGCTGAACACCTCGATATCCGAAGGGAACTGCAGGCCATGGCGTTCGCTCGCAAACAGCAGTCCCACATCGTCGGACTCGAGGGTCGAGTCAATGACACCTGTCACATGTTCTTTCCGCTTCTTCTCGGCCTGCGAGTGCAGGTCCCGCACGAGTTGCCCGATCCTGTTGCTGGCAAAGCCAAACATCATGAACCGTCCGAGGTCGCTTAGTTCGGCAGCTATCTCGCGTTCTTCAAGCGCTTCGAAGGTGGCGCCTGAATCGGCACAGGCACGGCTTACCTGGTGGCTGTAGCGATTCAACTGCTCCAGGAGTTCGAGGCCCTTATCGCCCGCTTCATAGACCGACTCGTGATAAACATGCTTCACCGGGCCAAGTCGCGCCTCGAGAGAGCGTACCTGCTCGCCAACCTGATTCCAGTACCGTTCGCACCGTTCGGCGTAGCCATCGGGCGCGTCTTCATACGGGTATACAAGGAAGACCACGAGAAGCTTGCGTCGATCACGGAAGCTATCAGCGGCGGGCTTCTCGACTCGTCCGAGGGTCTCGCTCACGATTCACCCTCCCCTTCGACTCCACCTTCCGCGTCTTCATCTTCGCTGACTTCCTCTCCCCAGCGCTGCATCAGGAGCTTCACGCGCTCCGCCAGGCGGGGGTCACGTTTGAGCCGTTCGGCAAACACAGGACAGCTCTGGACCATCATGTTCTGTCCCATGGATGCAACGCTATCGAGCATCTTCTCCATCTCGGGACTATGCTCACCACCGAGCATCCCTCCCTGCATCATCGTGCGGAACTGGTTGATCTCGTTGTTGCCGATCTGCATCGGCATGACGCAGTTCTTGTACCACGGACACTGTCGACACTGAATGACAGCGCCCGCTTCTTCCATTATGTCGCCCATTTGGTCATGCACCTCTTGTTCTTACTCGAATCACTGATTGCCGGCCACTCGCAGACCTGACAAGGCTACAGGCCTCCAAATCGCCTGTGCCTCAGCGAGTACTCTTCGAATACCTTCGCCAGTTCCTCATCATTGAAATCGGGCCACAGCACCCGACTGAAGTATAGCTCGGCATAAGCGCCCTGCCAGAGCATGAAGTTGCTGAGTCGGATCTCTCCACCCGGTCGAACTATAAGATCGGGGGCCGGCACACCGGCCGTGTAGAGTCGGTTCTCGATAGCTGTTTCATCAACGTCAGCCGCACTAAGTCCGTCCGAGAGAAGGGTTTTCACTGCATCCAATATCTCGGGGCGCCCGCCGTAGTTGAGGGCGAGCCCAAGGACGAGCTCATGTTCATCCTTGTCGCACACTTGATCGAGTGCCTCGAGCACGCCACCCGGCAACGGATGGCGGCGGCCGTAGTGCCGGAATCCGATGCCGCGATTTTTCATCACCGGAGCCGTCTCCGTCAGCCAGCCCGAGAGCAGGTCGAAGATGCCTGAGACTTCCTCTTCGGGTCGTTTCCAGTTCTCGGTTGAGAACATGTATATGGTCATGTATCTGACGCCCCGCCTCATTAGTCCATCGGCGACGGGCGCCACATTATCGATTCCGGCACGATGCCCGGCAAGCCTCGGCAGACCCTGGCGCGTAGCCCAACGGCCATTACCGTCCATCACGAACGCAATATGTCGGGGAATCTCTCGCTGGAGGTCACTCATGTCATGTGCCGCCATATCCTGTGGTCCGTCAGCACTGCCGGAGGCCAACGGGGCGGTACTATAGAGAAAGCATCACCGGTGATGCAACCCTTTGTACTCATGAGCCAGGAAACCGTATTCGATTATCTGCCGGTTCTGCACCGGGGTTCCAGATCAGTTCGCGCCTCACAATGGCGCACACTACCGTGTAGTTCCTGGACGTCCCTTCATGTCGCGCTCCTGGTCTGTCACTGCGACAAACAATCTACGCCCTGTCAACGCTCAGTGCAGGGGCAAGGTCCGGCATAACTGGAGTTATGCGTTGCCTCTCCCGACGCCGGCTGTCTATCCACCTGGTATGGCGCGTATACTAGACGGAAATGGAGACGATTACCTGGAGGCACCAGTGCCTTGTCTGCGAACGACCGATACAGGGCGGAAACCCCTGGGTTGTCTTCTCAACGGACAGGGCTGGCCTGGTTGGAGTCTGCCACACGAAGTGCAGCTACGGCCTGCATCGTCGCGGATACGGCCGGTTCCGTATGCATCCACCCGATTACCTTTCCACTGAGCAGGTGTCTTTTCTCATGCACTTCTTCCCCAAAGTCTACAGCCTTCCGGGTGCAATGGAGGCGAACAATCAATTACGAAGCTGTCTTGCCCGTTTGCTCTGGGAATACCCGGACTCGATGAACAACCCGATGACGTCCTTGCGACTGTGCATGGATGAG
The DNA here is from genome assembly GCA_964552485.1 of uncultured Dehalococcoidales bacterium. GTDB lineage: Bacteria > Chloroflexota > Dehalococcoidia > GIF9 > AB-539-J10 > SKVJ01. The sequence continues at coordinate 2,617 of CAZKHH010000096.1, forward strand.
GATGGGCGATTCCCAAGGGAGGAGCCGTACGAAGGTGACCTGGAGGCGGACTTCTTGCGCGCCTTGGGTGAGATTCAGCGGTCGGTTAAAGCAACACCCCTCAGTGTGGAAGTCGATTTCGGAAACCAGGCAGATGCAAGAGCCGCGACATAGACAAGCGACGGTAGATCTGAACGAGCAGTTCAGATATGCGCTCGACACTGTGGAGCACACCAGCAGAAATGTCTTCATCACAGGCCGGGCAGGCACAGGCAAATCTACTCTACTGGACTACCTGCAGCGCACCACGGAGAAGAAGGTCGTGGTGCTGGCTCCGACCGGCGTTGCTGCTCTCAATGTCAAAGGACAGACCATCCATTCCTTCTTCAGATTCAAGCCAGGTATAACCGTCGACCAGATCAAGGAAGCCCGCTTCGGTGAGCACGCCAGGAGCATCTACAAGAACCTGGACACCATCGTCATTGACGAGATTTCCATGGTCAGGGCCGACTTACTGGACTGCGTGGATAGCTTCCTGCGCTTGAACGGGCCACGACCCGGCGAGCCCTTCGGTGGAATCCAGATGGTCTTCGTCGGCGACCTCTACCAGCTGCCGCCGGTCATTACCGGAAGCGAGAACGCGGTGTTCAGGTCGCTCTATGAGACGCCCTACTTCTATAGCGCGAGAGCGTTCAGCTCCCTGGATATGGAGTTCGTGGAACTGGATAAGGTCTACCGACAGCACGATGAACAGTTCATCGTGCTTTTGAACGCAATCCGGAACAGGTCGATTACCGAGGAGGAACTGGAGCTTCTCAACCAGAGGTGCATGCCCCGGTTTGAGCCGCCACCGCATGACTTCTACGTGTATCTGACTACGACCAACAAGCTTGCCGTCGAAACCAACACCAGGCGACTGGCAGGGCTGGATGGCTGCCTCTATGAGCTCATGGGAACGGCTGAGGGAGAGTTCAGCGAGGAATATCTGCCGACCGCAAGGAAGCTTCAGGTTAAGGTCGGGGCGCAGATCATGATGCTGAACAACGACGCCGAGGGGCGCTGGGTTAACGGTAGTATTGGGAAGGTGATTGAGATAGTCCAGAACAGGCGCGGTGACCATATCGTTATCGCCGAGTTGACTGATGGGGACATAGTAGAAATCACACCTTACACCTGGGAGGTCTTCAGGTTTGTCGTTGTGAACGGGCAGTTGAAGTCTGAGGTCATTGGGAGCTTCAGGCAATACCCGCTGATGCTTGCCTGGGCGGTAACTATCCACAAGAGCCAGGGAAAGACGTTTGACAAGGTGATCATTGATATTGGAAGCGGTACGTTTGCTCACGGACAGACGTACGTAGCACTAAGCCGATGCACGACGCTGGGTGGCATTGCCCTGAAGAAGCCCATTCTGAAGAAGCACATCTGGATGGACTACAGAGTGGTGGATTTCCTGACCAGGTATCAGTACCGCAGAGCGGAACAGTCCTGCCCCGCTGATGATAAGGTCGAAGTGATCAAGAGAGCTATCGAAAACGAGGCAGCCCTGGAGATAGTCTATTTGAAACCTAACGATGAGAAATCGAGAAGGGTTATCCTGCCCGAGGTAGTTGGGGAAATGGAATACGGTGGCAAGAGCTATGTCGGCGTGCGTGCCTTCTGCCTTAAGCGGAACGAAGAGAGGGTCTTTCGGGTTGATCGGATACTCGAGATTGGTGCAGCGTGAGCGAGGCTGGGCACGATTACGCCACGAGATGATCGCCGACACTCAGCGGAGGGAATCGGCTCGCCGTATGCGCTACCATCTCCTCACCCTTCGGCGCCTCCACCGCCACCTCAGTCAGCGTCTGCTTCATGCGGACATTCTCGCTGAACGGTTACAGAACGACAGAATCGCGGCAATCGGCACCGCAGGTGCGCCAAGGTTGTGTCGCGAGCATCGCTGACGCTACAATAAACAGTCCACTCTACGGGCGGTTAGCTCAGCGGTTAGAGCGCCTGCTTCACACGCAGGAGGTCACTGGTTCAAATCCAGTACTGCCCACCATCTCCGCACCGCACACAGTAAGTGAACCGTCTCTCCCGGGCGGCCATCACGGCACCGTCGCGATACTCACGACACCCATCGTCGCCAGCATAACGATGACCCCCGCGCAGACAACGCCGATGCTGATGGCGATAAACGAGCGCACCCAGTCCATGGCAAGCAGCCAGCTCAGTACCGTGCCGGTATACGCGCCCGTGATGGGAAGCGGTATGGCAACGAAGAGAATGAGTGCGACGGCCCCATACTTGCGCACCTTTGGCTCGCCTCTCGTGCGCACCCGCAGCAGGTAGTGGTCGAAATAGGGCAGCTTCCGGAATACCGCCTCGTAGAACCAGACAAGGGCGAGTCGACCGGGCCAGAAGACGGCCAGATTGGCACTCACTGCCAGTAGAAAGACCAGTGCGGGTTCAAGCCCGAGGGCAACGCCGAGCGGAATCCCGCCGCGCAATTCGCTGACAGGCGCCGCAGACGTGAGCACCACCAGAAACAAGTCGCGTATCAGGCGTTTCCTCCGCTGTTCTGTCCGCCATAGCGGCGATTGCGGCGGGCGAACTCTTCGAGAGCCGCGTCGAGCTGCGCCTGGCCGAATTCGGGCCAGAGCGTATCCGTGAAATAGAGCTCGGCGTAGGCCGATTGCCACATGAGGAAATTGCTCAGCCGCTGTTCACCACCACATCGTATCAGCAGGTCGACATCCGGCATGCCGGCCGTGTGTAGATAGCGTGAGAAGAGCGTCTCGCTCAGATTGTCGCCGGACACATCCTGTTCGACAACCTGTTTCGCGGCACGGACAATCTCCGAATGAGCACCATAGTCGAACGCAAGACAGAGCGTCAGGCCGGTGTTGTCTTTGTTCAGTTCGATGGCTGCATGGACCTTGGAGGCGAGCCGGTCGTCGAGGCGTTCCAGCGAGCCGACGAGCCTCAGCCGGATATTGTCCCTCAGGCATGTCTGCGCCTCGGCGTCGATCATGTCGGACAGCAGGCCCAGCAATGCCGTGATTTCGGCACGGGGACGCTTCCAGTTCTCGGTGGAAAATGCGTACAGCGTCAGGTAACGAACGCCGCGCTCAGCGCAGGCGACAGCAACCGGGTGTATGCGGTCGACGCCCCTGCGGTGCCCGACGACGCGCGGGAGCGCGCGCCGGCGTGCCCAGCGCCCGTTCCCGTCCATGATTATTGCGACATGGGACGGCGCCGCACTCATATCACTCACTGGCGTCTCCCCCGCTGCATCGACGCCGGCAGCAATGATGCACCCAGGCCCGCGATGAGACCCCTCACCAGCGCCGAGGTGTGACGATCGAAGGAGAAACCCGACCGCGACACGAGCCGTCCGGCTACGTCCGTACGCGCCGCGCCTGTAATCATGCGGTCGACGAATCCGGGGCTCATGTGCGAATAGATTCTCCGCAGCATCCTGCCCCGGCGCAATTCGGCGCCAAGCTGATACATCCAGGTCCTGTCGTGGGAGGCGAGGGCAGAGGCAGACAGGTCGCCTTGCTCAAACCCACGAACAAGGGCGTCCACGGCCGAGAGCGCGGTCAATGCGCCGAAATACAGTCCACCGCCGGTGGTAGGCTTGGCCACTCCCAGGGCATCGCCCACAACTACGACACCGTCGTCATATCCGCGTGGAAGCGGCGCGACCGGAATCGGACGCCGCGCAACCTCTGTCGCGTGTCGACGCAGCCTGCGCTTCACATCAGGTCGGTCGAGCAAACCAAGGAAAGGAGGGCCCGCGCCGTCACAGCTCAAGGCGCCTACCCTGGCGTAACCATCGTCTGTCGGAACGAGCCATGCGAACGCACCTCGTTCCACGTGCTGCATCAGGTAGATTTCCGTCTCGGGAAGTTCGTCCATTTCAACGATTGCATGACTGCCCACAAGGTGTCGCCCGGTGCTTCCAAGTCCAAGCGCTTCCGTGATGGACGGATTGGCGCCGGAGGCGATCACGATGGCGCGGGAGGAGTACTGCTCTTCTCTTGACTCGCGTCGCACGGTAATGCGAATCCCATCCGGCATCCGGGTGATTCCCTGAACGATACAGCCTGTGTGCACGTCAGCACCGCAGGCGCCGGCCCGCCGGGTCAGTTCAAGCTCAAGCGCCGTCCTGTCCAGGATCCATGCCTGTGTCTGTCCAGCCTGCACCCGCATCATGTGGCCTGAAGGCGAAATGAATATGACCGAGCGTGCTTCCGACACGACGACCGAGCGGGCGGCATCCACAAGTCCGAGATAAGGGAGTCCGACTATCCCCGTGCACACAGGCATCACGTTGACCGGTTGGCGTCTCTCGAACAACCCGGTAACCAGGCCATGTCCCGCCAGCAATCCGGCCGCGTATGCGCCTGACGGGCAACCCCTACATCGCCGCCAGGCACGGCTACATCGACGAGGTCATCAGGCCCGGC